>CAZEKU010000025.1:0-11616 GCA_964512935.1 uncultured Oscillospiraceae bacterium
AAAAAACTCAAAATCTTATTTATGAGCTTGCAGATAAAGTTTAATTAAAAAGAAAAAACCGCACAGCTGTGCGGTTTTTTCTTTTTTTGCAATAAAATCCTTGAAAATAAACACTATTATAATATAATGAAGATGAAATTATTGAAAGGAGCGATTTGTATGAGAAAATTTCTTTACGGTTTTGTTCTTATTTTGTTGATGCTTTGCCTTATATCCTGCGAAAAAGTTCCTAACGAACCTGTTATCGAAGATAATTTACCTACGGAAGATCAAATTATTGATTGTATTCTCACCGATTTCGGTGCAGAAAAGCTCGACGAAAACTCTTTCAGAACTTTAAAGAGCGGCGGTTTTCTTTATGATATAGAGTTTGACGACGCCGCTATGCTTGATGTTAAATATTATTTTTCTTGGGCAAGCAGAATGTTTTTCGAAAAATACAGTGATTATGAAAATCGTTTTAAATCGCCTCACGATATCGGATATTCTTTTCCCGCAGAAGAATTTGAGGAGCTTATTTCAAAATATTTCGGTGCAAAAAACGAAAATCTCCGCCTTGATAAATCATATTACTGCGCAGAGCATAATTCCTACTGCGCTCCCGGTGCAGCAAATGTCGGTGAGAGTATTGATTTTGAGGTAATTTCAACCGAAACCGAAAACGGTTTTTTGAAAATAAATATCCTTATTCAAAACAGAAATATGATACTCACCGCAGAAATTTTCGATGATGGAACATATAGATTTATAAGCTATCTTCCGGAAAATTACGACAGCAAAAATGCCACATCGCTGTTTTTAGGACTCGGTAACGAAAGTGAGCCTGCGGAGCTTTCTGTCGGAGAGCGCATCGGTCAATGGACTATTTCGGAAATAGATGCACCCGCAGACCTTCATAGAATTTGTGTAAAATTCTCCGGGGATGTTATGCTTGTGGGACATGTCAGCCCTAACGGACTGTTAGAAAATACTTATGATTTTATTCCTTTGGATACCGAAGAATCTAATATTCCGTGCATCTACAATACCGATTTTGAAAAATACTCCGGTGTTTTTACGCTCAATCTCAGCGACGAAAACAGTGAACTTCTTGCAGCAAAGCTCAGTAAAAACAGCGATATTTATTGCCGCATAACCGTAAGCAGCTATGAGCTTAACCGTGGTTATACCATGACTGCCGATGTCCTCGATGTTACCACAATGTTTCTTTTAACAGGTATTAAGCTTTCACCCGAATATGAAGAAATGATACTTAACTTCGGTGCTTTAAAAATTGATGAGGGTGCTCTGCACGCAAATAAAGGCGTCAGCCTTTATTACATGGAAGATGGTTTTGAGGACGGGAAAAATTTGTCCGATATGAGCTATTTCGGTTGGGTAATATTCTATACGAATAAAACCTATGATTACGAAACTCGGAACTCACTTTTCATTCACCCGGACGGACTTGAAGGTTGGGCATATCCTGCCGATTATTATGAATCGCTTGTTTATAAATTCTTCGGCGCTTCTCCCGATGTTTTAAGAGAAAGTGAGCTCTATGATTCCGAAAACGAAATCTACTATTTGGGAGCGGGCATGGGAATAGGCGATACGCCGTATATTGTTGTAAACAGCGTTGACGAAAACGGTGATACGGTTGTTTTCCATTTGACTTTAAATTACCTTCTGAACGATAACCCCGATATGGCTTTAACCGTAAAGTTGCTCCCCGATAATGGATATCAATATGTAAGCTATCTTCGTGAATAAGTCTTTTTCACTTTACAAAAACAAAAATATATATTATACTTCTGTTATAAAATTATCAGGAGGGTATTGTAATGAAACTTCAAAATAAAGTTGCAATAGTCACAGGCGGTGCTATGGGCAACGGTCTCGGAATTGTAAAGGTTTTTCTTAAATATGGTGCAAAGGTTGCTATTTTCGATTACAGCGAAAAGGTACTTGAGGTTGCCGAAGGCTTTAAATCAGAGGGTTTTGATGTGCTCGGATATCTTTGTGATGTTCGTGACAGCGAAGCAATTAAGGCAAATGTTGCCGATGTAATCGAAAAATTCGGTACAGTCGATATTCTTGTCAACAACGCGGGAATCGCATGGCTTGACACCTTTATGAATACCGACGACAAGCTCCGTGACGCACATTTTGATATAAATATAAAAGGTTCATGGAATATGGCAAAAGCTGTTGTTCCTACTATGATTGAAAAGAAAAAAGGCGCTATTGTAAACCTTTCTTCCGTAACAGGTCCCCTTGTTGCAGACCCGGGTGAGGTTGCTTATGCTACAACAAAAGCTGCACTTATGGGCTTCACAAAAGGTCTTGCGGCAGAGCTTGTGGGTTACGGAATCCGTGTAAACGCAATTCAGCCCGGATATATTATGACTCCTATGGTTGAGGGAATTGCAGAGGCATCTAACTCCTCCGACCCCGAAAGCGTTATTAACGGAATCGGCTCCGGAATTCCTATGGGTCGTCTCGGTACAATTGAGGAGCTCGGTGAGCTTGCCGCATTCCTTGCAAGCGATGAATCCTCTTATATAACCGGACAGGGAATTGTTATTGACGGCGGTTCAACAATGCCCGAAACCTCAAGCGTAGGTGTTACAGAATAAGCTTCGTGCTCAAAATAAAAATCCGTGCTCAAATTTGAGCACGGATTTTTTTATTTCCAACTTTTATTAAATTCACTAAGAAGATTGTTTCTTATATTCCAAAGTTTCGGTGAAAGGTCAACATAGTATTTATGAGGATATTCAAAACGCTTTACCTCATCCCAAAGGGTATCAACCTGCTCTGCGCAGTATTTTCTTATTTCCGCGAGAGAGGGTGATTCATAGACACATTCGCCCTTTTCAAAAATCGGGACAAGCATTCTTCTTGCCTCGACATTTGTAAGAGTCTTTTTCTTCCAAGTTTCCTCCGGATGGAAAATTTCAATTTCGTTATCCGTATCCGGTTTTTCATCGTAGAGGGTTATATAGTCTGCAACCGCTTTTCCGTTTTCTTTTGAATAGAAACGATAGAATGTTTTGAAATCCGGAATTGTAATCTTTCCGACGCTTTCGCTTATTTTAATAACAGGCTTAAGCTCTCCGTCTCTTTCAACTGCCGCAAGCTTATAAACACATCCGAAAACGGGGTCGCTTTTTGCGGTAATGAGGTTTTCGCCTACGCCGAAGCTGTTTATTGATGCACCCTGATGAATAAGATCACGGATAAGATATTCGTCAAGGGAGTTAGATGCAACAATTCCGCAATCGGGATATCCTGCATCATCAAGCATTTTTCTTGCTTTTACGGAAAGATAGGCTATATCTCCGGAATCTATTCTGATTCCCTTAGGGCGGATGCCCTTAGGTTTAAGGACCTCATCGAAAACCTTTATTGCATTAGGCACACCGGATTTAAGCACATTGTAGGTATCCACCAAAAGTGTGCAGTTTTCGGGATATATTTCGGCATATGCTTTGAATGCCTCATATTCCGAACCCATAAGCTGTACCCAGCTGTGAGCCATTGTTCCAACTGCGGGAACACCGTAATCACGATCGGTCATTGCGCAGGCAGTTGCGCCTACGCCTCCGATATAGGCTGCTCTTGCACCGAGAATAGCCGCATCCGCATTTTGAGCACGGCGTGAACCGAATTCCATAATAGGTCTGCCCTGAGCAGCACGAACTATTCTGTTTGCCTTTGTTGCAATAAGGCTTTGATGGTTTGCAATAAGAAGAACTACAGTTTCAATAAACTGTGCCTGAATTGCAGGGCCTTTTACTACTATGATAGGCTCTCTTGGAAAAATCGGAGTTCCCTCGGGTATGCTCCAAACATCGCAGCAGAATTTAAAATTTCTCAGATAATCGAGAAATGTTTCGGAGAAACATTTTTTCGAGCGCAGATATTCAATATCCTCCTCGGTAAAGCTGAGATTTTTAAGATAATCTATAAGCTGTTCAAGTCCCGCAAAAATTGCGAAACCGCCGTTATCGGGTATAGTTCTGAAAAAAACATCGAATACGGCGACAGTGTCGCCCATTCCTTTTTCAAGATATCCGTTCATCATTGTAAGCTCATAAAAGTCGGTGAGCATACTGAGATTTCGTTCATCACGTTTCATTAAATCACTCCTTTTGCCCATTAAAAAAGGGTAGATCAAAGTCTACCCTTAATATTACCACTATTCCTTTAAATTTTCAATCAGATAACACCTATTCCTCCGATAAATTCACGAACTCTTTCGTGCTTAGGTGTTTCGAAAATCTCATAAGGAGTTCCCTCCTCAAGAATTTTTCCGTTATCCATAAAGATTATTTTGTTGGCAACTTCCCTTGCAAAATTCATTTCATGGGTGACAACTATCATTGTAGTCTTGCTGTCCGCAAGGGATTTTATTACCTTTAAAACCTCGCCCGTAAGCTCAGGGTCAAGTGCAGAAGTAGGTTCATCAAAGCAGAGAATATCGGGTTTCAGCGCAAGGGCTCTTGCTATTGCAACACGCTGCTGCTGACCGCCTGAAAGCTGATGCGGATAATAATTCAGCTTATCGAAAAGGCCTACTTTTTCAAGAAGCTCTTTAGCCTCAGCCTCAATTTCCTCTTTTATCTGTTTTTTATTCTGTTTATAATCGGGTCTTTCCTTTTCGATAAGCTCCTTTGCCAAAGTAACATTTTTTAAAACGGTACACTGCGGAAAGAGATTGAAATTTTGAAAAACAAGTCCGAAACGAAGTCTTTTTTTACGGATTTCCTTTTCGCTCGGTTTAGCTTTTATTGACGCATCGAAAAGTGTTTCTCCGTTTACGATTATTTTTCCCTCATCGGGAGTTTCAAGAAAATTCAAGCAGCGAAGGAGCGTTGTTTTACCATTTCCGGAAGAACCTATTACCGCCATTACATCGCCTTTTTCAATGGAAAAATCTATTCCCTTTAAAACTTCAAGCTCACCGAAGTTCTTTTTTAAATTTTTTACCTCAAGAATTGCCATTTTCACACCTTAAAATAATCCATTTTCTTTTCGATCCAACCGAGAAATACCGTCAGCAGACCGCTGAACAGCAGATAATAAACGCCTGTGAAAAGTAAGGGCCAAATTATTCCCTCGGCTTTAATAAAGCTCTGTCCGTTCCACATAAGCTCATAAACCGCTATCACTCGCACAAGAGATGTATCTTTAACAAGGGTTATTACCTCATTTCCAATAGGAGGAATAATGCGTTTTATAACCTGCAGCAGAACAACTTTAAAAAACACCTGACTTTTTGTCATTCCGAGAACTGCGCCCGCCTCATACTGTCCTTTAGGTATTCCTTCAATTCCGCCACGGTATATTTCGGAAAAATAGCAGGCATAATTCAAAATAAACGCAATCATAGCCGCCGCAAAGCGTCCTTCACTTCCGCTTCCCCACCAGTTGTTTTTAAGCAACATTCCGGGGCCGTAGTAAATTATAATAAGCTGCAGCATAAGAGGTGTTCCTCTTATAACCCAAACCAAAAGCTTTGTTAACCATCGTATCGGGTTTATTGAACTCATAGAGCCGAATGCAATTAAAAGTCCAAGAGGAAGCGCTCCTAAAAGGGTAAGCAGAAATATTTCGATGGATTTTGCAAAGCCCTCGTTCAGCGAAAGCATTACATTCCAAAAATCCGCCCATCCCTGTGAGGCGGTAAGTGGTATCGTCAATAATTCGATCATTATAACCTCGTTTTATACAAGTAGGGAACGCCGTTTCCGGCGCTCCCTGCCGCTTTTTTTATTTTATGATTACGGATTCCTGAACACCATAGGTTTTTGCGGTTTCAAGAACAGTTCCTTCTTCGCAGGCATCTTTCCAAAATTCGCTGAATTTTTCTACAAGGTCACTTCCCTTTCTGAAACCTACGACATATTCCTCCTCTGTGAAAGAAACGGTGTAGGTAAGGTCGGGATATGCGGTTCCCTCTCCTATCATTGCGCCTGCCATAAGAAGATCTATTACGCAGGCATCGGAAGTTCCTGCGGCAACCTCCATAAGCGCATCGCTTTGATATGAAACCTCTGTAAAGTTAAGTCCGAGAGCCTCTACCGCTTCTTTACCTGCAGAGCCTGCTTCTACTGCGAATGAAAGTCCTGCAAGGCTTTCTTTATCTTGATAAAGGCTTGCATCCTCGGATTTAACTACAACGACCTGTGCGTTTTTGCAATAAGGCTCGGAACAACCCATATTCTCTTTTACTTTATCTACAAGTGTCATTCCGTTCCAAACAGCATCTATGCTTTTATTTTCAAGCTCAAATATTTTGTTATCCCAATCAATAACGATAAATTCAACCTCAACTCCGAGATAATCGGCGAATTCCTTTGCCATATCTGCATCAAAGCCAATCCATTCACCGTTTTCATCCTTATAATCCATAGGCGCATATTCGGTTATTCCGATTACAATTTTGCCTTTTTCGGTAATATAATCCAAATCCGAACCGGATTCCTCCTTGCTGCAAGCAGCAAAGCTAAAAGTAAGAACAAGGGCAATTATAACAGCGATAAGTTTTTTCATTTTAAATTCCTCCGAAATCAAGCATTTTTTATTGAAGTTTTATTTCATTATAAATAAAGCATCAATGTCGGTGTCGCTTGAATTTCAAAGGCTCACGCCCGTATGCAGCCATCTTATTTACCTCCGTTGTTTTACTGTGGTATCATATTACCACTTTACCACAATAAAGTCAATAGTAAATTAAAACTTTTTTCGGCATTTATGCCAATTTTTTATTCAAAGTCCTTTTTTTAACAATATTTATGACAAAAAATAATTATTTTCTGTTAATATATTGACAACCAATCCATTATGTTGTATCATTTGATACATAAAGGGGGTGTTTTTTTTGACTTCTAAGGATCTTGAAGCTTTTTCGTCAAATCCTCTTTTTTCAAAACTCGGATCCAAAAGCATCAAAAATGAAATTGCCTTTGTCACTGTAAAAAAGGGTGACAGCATAATGACCGAAAACGAATTTGAGCGCTGCCTTGCTCTTATTTTAAAAGGCAGTGCTTCTGTTTGCAAAATCGGTCTTGATGGAAGATGTACTGTTATAAACCGACTTTTGCCCGGAGATGTTTTCGGAATGGCAACGCTTTTTTATGAAAACGCAGAATTTCCCTCTAAAATAACAGCCGAAAAAAATCTTCGCTTAGCTGTTTTATCAAAAGAATCTGTTGAAAAGGCCTTTGCGGAAAACCCTGATTTTGCAAAAGCATATGTCATTCTTCTTTCCGAAAAAATACATTTTCTCAACGAAAAACTCTCCGCTTTTTCCGAGGGCGAAGCCTCCGAAAAGCTTTTGCGATGGCTTTGCAACACCGCAAAAGGTGAAAATGAGCTTATTCTCCCCTGCTCCGTTTCAAGGCTTGCTCAAATGCTCGGAGTAGGTCGTGCATCGGTTTACCGTGCTTTCGAAAGCCTTTCGGAGAAAGGTATTATCGAAAAAAACGGAAAAAATATTGTTATATTAAAGCCTTGAAAAAGGCATGAATAATGGAGGAAACAAAATGAAAAAAATCATCTCACTTATCCTTGCGCTTATCATGGTAATGAGCATGGCTGCATGCTCAAACGAAAACTCAAATACCGATTTACCGTCCGAACCCGATATAAGCTCTTCTGAGTCCGAAGTTCCCGAAGAACCCGAATTTACCGGTACCGATGTAAAAGTCGGTATGCTCAAAGGCCCTACCGGAATGGGTGCTGCATGGCTTATGGATCAAAGCGAGCAGGGTCTTACCCTCAACAGATATGAATTCACCCTTGCAGGTGCTGCGGATGAAATTACCGGACAACTTGTACAGGGCGGACTTGATATTGCTGCTCTTCCTACAAACGCAATTTCAACTCTTTATAATAAAACCGAGGGAAAAATCGTTGCACTTGGTGTAAACACTCTCGGCGTTCTCTATATCCTTGAAAACGGCGAAACCGTTTCCGAAATATCCGATCTTGAAGGAAAAACTATCCTTGCATCCGGAAAAGGAAGCACTGCCGAATCCGTTATCAACTATCTTCTCAGCGAAAACGGTGTTAATGCTGAAATTTACTGGGCAAGTGAGCATACTGAAGCCGCTACCCTTGCAATCACAGGCGAATATGATATTGTAATGCTCCCGGAGCCCTTTGTTACAAATGTTATGACTAAAAACGCAGATCTTCGTGTAGCTCTTAACCTTTCCGAAGAATGGGATAAGCTTACCGGTGAAGTTCTTACTATGGGTGGAATTGCTGTTCGCAAGGAATTCCTTGAGCAAAATCCCGAAGCTGTTGCTGAATTTATCAAGGATTACGGTTTGAGCATCGAATTTACCTGCTCCGACCCTGCAGCAGCCGGTGTACTCATTGAAAAATACGGCATTGCCACCGCAGCTGTTGCTGAAAATGCAATTCCGAGATGCAATATCGTATGGCTCTATGGTGATGAATACAAAACCGTGCTCAAAAATTTCCTCTCCGTGCTCAATGATGCAAACCCTGCAAGTATAGGTGGAAATATGCCCGGTGAGGATTTCTACGGCTGATATTATTGACCTTGATTTATATTTTCGAAAGGAGTGACGAATGTTGAAAAAAGCCCTTTATAATGCCTTTGCAGCGCTTTTTTGGATATTGGTTTGGCAATGTCTTTATTTTGCCGTAGACCAAAATATTCTAATTCCGTCACCCCTTTCGGTTTTAAAACGCCTTTTTGAACTTTGCACCGAAAGCGGATTTTGGATTTCGGTTGCAACCTCGCTTTTAAGAGTTATATCCGGACTTTTTATCGGAACGGTGCTCGGAATTTTCATTGCGGTGCTCACGGCAAAATTTGAATTTATGCGCACACTTTTCTCCCCTATGCTGCATATCATAAAAGCAACTCCTGTGGCATCCTTTATAATCCTTGCCATACTTTGGCTCAAGGTTGAAAATGTTCCGATATTTACCGCTATGCTCATAGTTCTTCCGACTGTTTGGGCAAATGTTGAAAGAGGTATTCTTTCGGTTGACCCGAAACTATTGCAAATGGGAAAGGCCTTTCGGCTTTCCGAAAAACAGATTTTTTTCAGGATAACCCTGCCCTCGGTTTTTCCGTTTATCAATGCTGCAATAAACAGCGCTGTCGGTATGGCTTGGAAAGCCGGAATTGCCGCAGAGGTAATCTGTCCGCATAAAAATTCAATAGGCTCCGCTCTGCATGATTCAAAGATATATTTTGAAACCGTTGACACCTTTGCTTGGACTGTGGCAGTTGTGATTTTAAGTATTCTACTTGAAAAGCTCCTGCTTTTAATTACCGAAAAAGGAGGTCGACATCATGCTTAAATTTGAAAATGTTTCATTTTCATACGGTGAAAAGACTGTTTTTAAAGATTTTTCTTTTTCCATAAAGGAGGGCACCTCCACCGCAATACTTGGTCCCTCCGGTTTCGGTAAAACAACGCTTCTTGAACTTGCATTCGGATTTTTAAAACCGGACAGCGGCACTGTTATTCCATTTAATTCCGAAAAAAGCTCATTTATTTTTCAAGAGGATAGGCTTTTGCCTGATTTTACGGCATTAAAAAACCTTACCGCCGTAAATATTGAAAATGAAAAAGCCGCTGAATGTCTTGAAAAGGTCGGGCTTTCGGATTCTTTAAACAAATATCCCGATGAACTTTCCGGCGGAATGTGCCGCCGCCTTGCTATTGCAAGAGCCCTTGCCTTCGGCGGCGATGTGTTTTATTTTGATGAGCCTCTTAGGGGACTTGATATAAAAACCTCTGCCGAGATTCTTGAGCTTATAAAAACCATAAACGGGAAAACTGCGATTATAGTAACTCACAGTCCCTCTGAGGCATTTTCTCTTTGCGAAAGAATTATAATCGCCGGAGGCGAGCCTTTTGAAATAAAGGCGGATTGCCTTAAAAGTGATTTTGAAAATGAAGAAGCTCTTACAGAATTTTTAAAAAGCGTTATTTAAAAGAAAAAGGTGTGTGCTTTGTGATTTTAAAGCACACACCTTTGTTTTTTTACATTTTCTCAATGGATGAAAGAACTACCGAAATAGGTGAAAATTTTCCGCCGAAAATATCCTGCATAGGAGTTTCTACCGCAAGTCCTCCGTCAACTTCCTTATCCTTAGGAAGTAAAAGCGATACAGTTGTTCCCTGTCCCTTTTCGGAGGAAATATTAAGTCTTCCACCGTTTTCTACCGCAAATTTCTTTGCAAGTGTCAATCCGAGTCCGATTTTTCCGACTGTTTCGGAGAAACAATTTGTATAAAAAGGCTCAGTACAATGCGCTAAAGTTTCCTCATCCATACCGATTCCGTTATCTCCGACAATTATTTTTACATAATTCTTCGTCTTTGTCACGGAAACTCTTATTCTTCCGCCTTTAGGTGTATTTTCCGCAGCGTTCAGAATAATATTAAGAACGGTATAACAGAATTTTTCTTTATCCACATCAATTATGATACTTTCCTTAGGAACTTTGCAAAGAAACGCTATATTCTTTCTTTTCAAAAAGCCTTCGGAGCGTATACATATATTTGAAAGCAGCGCACATATATCGGTTTTCTCCGAATTTACCTTTCCACTTCCGGATACAGCCTCGCAATAGGCATTTATATCATATCCTATTTTCAGGATGTAATAACCCATGCTGTTTATTTCATCTGCAACATCGGGATATTCCGGTGATATTTTAAGAGTTTCAACAAACTGTTTGCTTACAGCGTTTGAAATCTGTTCTTTTGCAAAATATGAAATTTTCGCCATTGAAGCACTTTCTAAATTTTTACTGCATCTTAATCTTTTATGTTCCATATTTTTCCCCCGCGATTGCTTTATACAATTATAATAGCTTTATTCACTTCATAATGCAAGATTTTTTGTCACCTTGACGAAAACTTTTGCTTTTAAAAATAAATTTTAGTTCATGAATGTAGAATAATCAAAAATCACTTGTTAATATTGTAAAAATATTATAAAATTGTATTTGTAAAAAATTGATTCAAGGAGGCAACCTCAAATGATCAAAATTGGTATTAACGGCTTTGGCCGCATCGGCAGACTTGTTTTCAGAATTGCTGCAGCGCAGCCCGAAAAATTTGAAATCGTAGCAGTAAACGATCCCTTTGTAGATCCCGAATACATGGCCTACATGGCAAAATATGATACTGCTCACGGCAAATTTGACGGTGAGATTTTTGCAAAAGACGGAAAACTTGTTGCAAACGGAAAAGAAGTTAAAGTTTACGGTTTTAAAAATCCCGAAGAAATTCCGTGGGGCGAAGATGGCGTTGAATATGTAATCGAGGCCACCGGTGTATTTAAAGAAGTTGACACCTGCCAGGCTCATCTTAAAGCAGGCGCAAGAAAGGTTGTTATAACCGCTCCCTCTAAAACCGCTCCGATGTTTGTAATGGGTGTCAATAACAATACCTATACAAGCGATATGGAGGTTGTTTCCAACGCTTCCTGCACCACCAACTGCCTTGCTCCTCTTGCAAAGGTAATCAACGATAATTTCGGTATCGTTGAAGGTCTTATGACCACCGTTCACTCCACCACCGCTACTCAGAAGACCGTTGACGGTCCTTCGATGAAAGACTGGCGTGGC
>CAZEKU010000026.1:0-2769 GCA_964512935.1 uncultured Oscillospiraceae bacterium
AGGTCATCTTCAAGAGAGATATAGAAACGGGTTTTACCAGGGTCACCCTGACGACCTGCACGACCACGAAGCTGATTATCTATACGGCGGGATTCGTGACGCTCGGTTCCGATTATATAAAGACCACCGGCATTTCTTACTTCCTCTGCCTTAGGTGCAATTTCGGTTTTGAATTTGTGGAGGAGTTCTGAATAATGTGCTCTTGCGGCAAGGATATCCTCCGCACCGGTTTCAAAATATGCGGTAGCTGCGCCTATCATATCCTCATCGTAACCGAGTTTTCTCATTTCAGCTTTTGCAAGGAATTCTGCGTTACCGCCGAGCATAATATCCGTACCACGACCTGCCATGTTAGTTGCTATGGTAACTGCACCGGGAGTTCCTGCCTGAGAAACGATTTCCGCCTCTTTATCATGGTGTTTTGCGTTGAGGACATTATGGGGAATTCCTCTGCGTTTGAGCATTGCGCTTAAAAGCTCGGATTTTTCGATTGTAACGGTACCTACGAGCACCGGCTGATTTTTTGCATGGGCAGAAACAATTTCCTCAATTACCGCATTGAATTTTCCCTTTTCGTTTTTATAGACGATATCGGGCATATCCTCACGGATTACGGGTTTATTTGTGGGAATTTCGACTACATCAAGTCCGTAAATTTCACGGAACTCATCGCTTTCGGTCATTGCAGTACCGGTCATACCGGAGAGTTTTTTATACATACGGAAATAGTTTTGGAAGGTTATTGTAGCAAGGGTTTTGCTTTCACGAGCAACGGTTACGCCCTCTTTTGCTTCAATAGCCTGATGAAGTCCCTCATTATAGCGACGACCGAGCATAAGTCTTCCGGTAAATTCATCGACGATTATAACCTCACCATCTTTTACCACATAGTCGGTATCACGCTTCATAATTCCGTGTGCCTTGATTGCCTGATTTATATGGTGGAGAAGGGTCATATTATCCGCATCGTTTATATTTTCGACATTGAAATATGCCTCTGCTTTTTTAGCACCTCTGGGAGTGAGGGTTGCGTTATGTGCCTTTTCGTCAACGATATAATCCGCTTCGACATCATCGACTTCCTCTTTTGAATCGTGCTCTTTAACACGCATTGCGGAAAGAGTTCTTGCGAAACGGTCTGCCTTTTGATAAAGGTCTGTGGAGCGGTCGCCTCTTCCGGAAATTATGAGAGGAGTTCTTGCCTCATCAATAAGGATTGAGTCAACCTCGTCAACAATTGCATAGGCAAAGCCTCGCTGAACACGGTTTTCCTTATAGGTAACCATGTTGTCACGAAGATAATCGAATCCGAATTCATTATTTGTACCGTAGGTTATATCGGCATTATATGCCTCTCGTCTTTCATCATTTGAAACACCGTGAATAACAAGTCCGACGGAAAGTCCCATATAGCTGAAAACCTTACCCATCCATTCGGAGTCACGCTTTGCAAGGTAATCGTTTACGGTTACAATATGAACGCCTTCACCTGTGAGCGCATTGAGGTATGCAGGAAGGGTTTCCACAAGGGTTTTACCCTCACCGGTTTTCATCTCGGAAATTCTTCCCTGATGAAGAATTATACCGCCTATAATCTGAACAGGGTAGGGGCGCATTTCGAGTACACGGTCGCAGGCTTCACGGCAGGCAGCGAAAGCATCCGGGAGAATATCATCAAGGGTTTCACCGTTTGCAAGGCGGTTTTTAAGTATTCCCGTTTGAGCTTTAAGCTCCTCCTCGGTCATTGCACGATAGGTTTCTTCAAGTGCAAGAACCTTTTTTACAATAGGATCTATTCTTTTAAGTTCTTTTTGAGAATAGTTTCCGAATATCTTATCTAAAAATCCCATTATTCTTTACTCCTTTAAAAATGGAAATATTATACCAGTCTAATTTTATATTTTACCCCTATTATATTATAAAGTCAATTAACGGAGTGTAAACGATGGGAAAATAATTTTATATGCTGCTGCATAAGCATTTTATAACGGCTTTTGAAATAAAATGGCTATTGATTTAAGGCTTTGTTTTTTATATAATTATTATAGTGATCTTAAAAGTTTTTGGACTTAAAGCACTGCCGCAAAAGTAAAAATTACATAACGAGAGGGGCAAAGATCAATGAACTGCTCAAAAGATGTCGAAAGGATGTGTCCCGTTGCAAAAGGCCCGCATCATGGCCCTGCACCTATTCCCGAGGAGGGACGCTGGGTTAAAGCCTATGATGTAAAGGATATTTCCGGTCTTTCACACGGAATAGGCGCCTGTGCACCTCAGCAGGGTGCCTGCAAGCTCACCCTTAATGTAAAAAACGGTATTATCGAGGAAGCTCTTGTTGAAACAATCGGCTGCACCGGTATGACTCATTCCGCTGCTATGGCAGGTGAAATTCTTCCCGGAAAAACAATTCTTGAGGCACTTAATACCGACCTTGTTTGCGATGCAATCAATGTCGCTATGCGTGAAATTTTCCTTCAGCTTGTTTACGGAAGATCGCAGACTGCTTTTTCCGAAAACGGTTTACCCATCGGTGCAGGTCTTGAGGACCTCGGTAAAGGTCTTCGCAGCTCTGTTGGAACTATTTACAGCACAGGTGCAAAAGGTGTGCGCTATCTTGATCTTACAGAGGGTTATATAAGCTCCATCGCTCTTGATGAAAATAACGAAACAATCGGCTATAAATTTGTGCGTCTCGGAAAAATGATGGAAGATATCCGTCATGGTGTTCCCGCAGAGGAAGCTCTTTTGAAAAACACCGGTACCTACGGT
>CAZEKU010000026.1:2779-11578 GCA_964512935.1 uncultured Oscillospiraceae bacterium
GGTCGTTATGCTGACGCACCTAAATATATCGACCCCAGAGAAGAATAAGGAAAGGAGGAGCTTATCATGGCAGAATTTGAAGGTAAAGAAAGACGACTTCCTAAAATTGAGGCCTGTCTTAAAGAAAACGGCTTTGCTTCTCTTGAAGAAGCAAGAGAAATTTGTCTTGAAAAGGGCGTTGATGTTGAATCCCTTGTAAAAGGCGTTCAGCCCATTGCATTTGAAAACGCTGTTTGGGCATACACCCTCGGCGCTGCAATCGGTATCAAACGCAATGTCACTTCCGCAGCAGATGCTGCAAGATGTATCGGTGAGGCTCTTCAGTCCTTCTGTATTCCCGGTTCTGTTGCAGAACAGCGTAAAGTAGGTCTCGGACACGGAAACCTCGGTGCAATGCTCCTTTCCGAGGAGACAAAATGCTTTGCTTTCCTTGCAGGACATGAATCCTTTGCGGCAGCAGAGGGTGCAATCGGTATTGCAAGAAATGCTAACAAAGCAAGAAAAACTCCCATAAGAGTTATTCTTAACGGACTTGGCAAGGATGCCGCATATATTATTTCGAGAATCAACGGTTTTACCTATGTTGAAACCGATTTTGATTTTGAAAAAGATGAGCTTAAAGTTATTTGCGAGGTTAAATTCAGCGACGGTGAGCGTGGAAACATTCGCTGCTACGGTGCTAACGATACCCGTGAGGGCGTAGCAATTATGCAGAGTGAGGGTGTTGATATTTCAATAACCGGAAACTCCACTAACCCCACCCGTTTCCAACATCTTGTTGCAGGTACCTATAAAAAATGGGCACTTGAAAACGGAAGAAAATATTTCTCCGTTGCATCCGGCGGTGGTACCGGAAGAACTCTTCATCCGGACAACGTTGCCGCAGGCCCCGCCTCCTACGGACTTACCGACTCCATGGGAAGAATGCATTCCGATGCACAGTTTGCAGGTTCATCCTCCGTACCCGCTCATGTTGAAATGATGGGACTTATCGGTATGGGCAATAACCCGATGGTCGGTGCGACTGTTGCGGTTTCCGTCGCAGTTTATGAGGCTGTAAAATAATCTTCTTAAAATAAAAAAGGCAAACGCATTTGCGTTTGCCTTTTTTGTTTTAGTTTTTATCAGTGTTTTTTGGTGCTGAGATAAATTGCTGCGCCGGAGACTGAAAGTATAAGAACAGCGGAGCATATTTCGGCAATGGGAGCACCGGTGCTCGGGTTGATTTCGGAAGTACCGGGTTTTTCCGGTTCTTCGGGAGTAATTGTCGGAATATTTCTGTTTCTTGTGTAGCTGTTGGTGAAAACAATTCCTTCTTCACCCTCTTTGTTATCGGTTACAAATTCACCGTCAACAATTTTGCCCTTGAAATAGTTGAGTTTCAGTTCGTCTCCGCCATTTGTTTTTACAAGCCAAACGGTTTCATCGTATTCCCAATAAAGCGAATCATCCTTTTTCTCTTTTATGAGGATACCCTCATCCAAAAGCGAAAGCAATTTCATATAGTCATCATAATCTATTGAAATTTTGCTTTCAAAAGCTCCTGCGCCCTCGGTTATAATGGTAAGGCCGCCGATATCAAATCCGGAAATATTGAAATTGCTTTGGGGAAGGGTTGAAATTTCAAGCTCGAAAGTTTTATTTTCGGGAGTCATATTTCCTTTTTGCTCAACTTCTTTTGTGAAAGGAATTTGAATTGCAGTTGAGCTGAGCTCGGGAAGTTCGAAAATTATCTCAACAATCTCTAAACTACAGACGTTGCTTTTATAGAAAAATTTAGACTCGCAGGAAATTCCGTTGCAGGTGAGGGTAACATCATCTGCATCAAAACCGGATTTCAGTTTATTGCTGCAAATTTCAAGCTTTGCATAATATTTTTTATTTGCATTAAATCTTGTTTCGGTGGGAGGAGTTCCTACTCCGGTTTCGGTATAAGCGGTATATATACCTGCTGTTCCTAAATTGTTAAATGTAGCATAACCGCTGTAATCTTGGATTACGCTTACATGGCTATTTATTCCTTTTATTTCTTGACCATAGCCGTAACCGCTCATTACAAAGTCGACTTTATCAACGACTTTCACCTTTTTATAGGTGTTTGTAAAGGTAAATTCTTCTTCGCCCTGGGTAGTATCCGAAACAAATTCGCCATTTGTAATTCTGCCCTTGAAATAGTTGAGTTTTGGGGATGCTGCCGCTTTTATATTGTTTTTTTCAACCACAAGCCAAACGGTTTCATCATAATCCCAATCGTCAGAGCTACCCGCTTTCTCTTTTACAATAATGCCCTCTCTTAAAAGGTTCTTTACCTTTTCAGGATCGCTGCTGGTTATGGAGATTTTTCCGGGAAATTCTCCTGTTCCGTTAGTTGTAACGGTTGAGCTTATTGTAAAATCGGAGATGTTCAATTCACTTTGGGGCAATGTTTCAACTTTAAGCTCAAAATCTTGTGTTCCGGGAGTTATATCTCCGGTTTGTCTTACCACTTTTGTGAAAGGAATTTCCGCTTCTGTAAGTTTAGGAAGTTCGTATGTAAAATACCAATCTTTGCCTCCTGTGTAGGAATTGGAATATTCATTTACTTTTTTACCTGAGATTCCATTGCAGGTGAGAGTTGTGCAGCTTCCATCAAAATTGGATACAAACTTGCTGCTGCTGATGCCAATTCTAATATAATATGTTTTATTTAACTCAAATTCAGTTTCGGTCGGAACCAGCAGTTCTTTTGTTTCATACACACGAGTAACGAAGATAGTAAGATCATCGCCGAAGTCTTGAGTAGTGGTCACCGAAATACCGGCTATTGATTTACCATAGCCATAACCGCTCAAAACAAAATCGACCTTGTCGATATTCTCATTTTCGGCATAAGCAGTAACCGGAGTTATTGTTGCGATCATAAAAAACGCAAGCAGAATTCCGAAAACTGCCTTTTTAAACGAGTTAATTTTCATAAATCTCTCCTCCTTTTGTTTTTTGGATAAGCCTTGTGCTCATCCGGTTTACATGGAAAATTTGCCTTTGAAATAAGAATTAAACCTTATTTAAATATAAAATATCACTTTTCACCACCGTAGTCAATAAATTTTTTACGCAAATTTCGGCATTATTATGCAGTTTTTTGATGTTTGTTAAAATTTTTATATAAAGAAAAACAGACCGAGAAATCTCGGTCTGCTTTTCCGTTTTCTTAAGGATGCTTATTCTATTCTCGTTAATTATGCTTTTGCGGGTTTTTCTTTTTTATCAACAACATTCCATCTTGCTTCCATAGGAGTTTTTCCGCAGCAGGTGCCGCCGGGTTCATCGGAAGAAGATACCTTTGTAGCTACAATATTTTTTATTTCTTCGATAAGTTTTTTCTCGTCAATTGCCATTAAAAAAACCTCCTTTTATATTCTGCGCCTTAAGTTTAACCTTTAACGCAGAACTTATCAAGGGAGTTTTCACTTATTGGCAAGTTCGGAACTAAACTGAGCAAAAACGGTTCAATTAAGCTCTTTCGCAAGGGAAACAAGCCTTTCTTTTTCGTTTGGAATTTCGTCATCAATAACCTTTTCGAGCAAAATTTCAAGGAGCCTTCCCATATTTTTATCGGGCTTTATGCCTGCGTTTATAAGGTCATTTCCGTTTACCGCAAGGCTTTTGAGCGAATAGCAGCTTTTTTCGGATAGGATTTTTTGCTCTATTGAAAAAAGCTGGTCAAAAATCGGTGCAACATTTGATTTTTGCATTTCTTTTGCTTTTATTAAAAGCAAAAGCTTTTCAAAGAGGTCTTTTTCGAGTTTTTGGAGAAGTTTTTTAACCTCATTCGGTTTCGGATTTATCTTTTCATTTGCAGAGCAAATCAAAAGCGAAACGCTTTTGATTAACCTTTCGCTGCAGTTAAATCGCTTGAGCACCGTTTTTACGGTTTTTTCGGAGCTTTTACTAAAAAGCGCAGCTAAGCGCAGGGTTAAATCCTTTGGAAGATATTCCAAAAGCGAAAGATTGTATTCAAAAAGGCTTGGATTTTCAGGGTTTTCATCGCAGGTTTGATTTTTGAGCACCGCAATTTCGGGTATGATTTCAAAAATCACATCCTCGTGCTCAAAAATCACCTTTGCGGCATTCTTTCCGCAGATGAGCTTTGAAAATTCCGAAAAAATTCTTTCGCCGCTTACATTTTTAAGCAGGCTTTTGTTTTTTGAAATTGAATCGGCTGTGGATTTTTCAATTTCAAATCCGAGCGTTGAGGAAAATCTAAGGGCACGCATTATTCTCAATGCGTCCTCATCAAAACGCCTATTGGAATCACCCACTGTGCGGATTATTCCGTGCTCAAGGTCGGTTTTTCCGCCGAAACAATCCATAATTCCGATTTTTTCATCATATGCCATGGCGTTTATTGTAAAATCACGCCTTGCGAGATCGTTTTCGAGAGAATCGGTGAACTCAACTTTTTCGGGTCTGCGGTGGTCAAAATAGTCTTTATCTATGCGAAAGGTTGTTATTTCAAGGGGCTCACCGTTTATGAGCACCGTTACGGTGCCATGTTTAATTCCGGTTTCGATAAGCTGCTCATTTTTAAAAGCCTCTTTAATTTCATTTGGCTTTGCCGAGGTTGTGATATCAAAATCCTGCGGATTTTCGCCTAAAAGAGAATCTCTTACACAGCCTCCCACTGCATAGGCTTCAAATCCGAGATTTTTGAGCATGGATATTGCTTTTTGAGCACCGAACGAAAGTTTCAACCTTATCACCGCCTTTCCTTTGATTGGATTTTATCATTCGGTGGCTTTTGTGTCAACAAAAAGCTTTCATCTATTGACTTTCGCCATTTAAAGCACTATAATTTAGCTACTGAAAGCAGTTTGCTTTTTAATGGAGGATTTAATTATGAAAAAACTTGCAGCAATTTTTACGGCAGTTTTAATGCTTTTCTCATTTACAGCCTGCTCCTCAAAAAGCAGCGATGCAACCTATACCATAGGAATTTGTCAGCTTGTGCAGCATGAGGCACTTGATGCGGCAACTCAGGGTTTTAAAGATGCTCTTACCGAAAAGCTCGGTGATGAAGTTGCTTTTCTTGAGCATAACGCATCCGGCGATGCTGCAACCTGCATTACAATTTGCAACCAGCTTGTTTCGGAAAATGTCGATCTTATTCTTGCAAACGCAACCGCAGCACTTCAGTCCGCTGCATCCGCAACTTCCGAAATTCCGATAGTTGGAACTTCCATCACAGATTACGCAACTGCTCTTGAAATTTCCGATTGGAACGGTAAAACCGGTTCTAATATCACAGGTACCGCAGACCTTGCTCCGCTCAGCGGTCAAGCTGCTATGATAAAAGAGCTTTTCCCTGACGCAAAAAATATAGGAATTGTTTATTGTTCTGCGGAGCCTAACTCCTCTTATCAGGCTAATGTTATTATTGAAGAACTTAAATCCCTCGGTTTCAGCTATAATGTTTACACTTTTGCGGATTCAAACGATGTCGCAAATGTAGTTTCAACTGCCTGCGCTAATTCCGATGTACTTTATATCCCTACCGACAACACCGCTGCATCCTGTGCAGAAACTATAAACAATGTTGCACTTCCGGCAAACACTCCGATTATTTCCGGTGAAGAAAATGCCTGCAATGGTTTTGGCGTAGCAACCCTTTCCATCAGCTATTACGATATCGGCTATATGGCAGGGGAGATGGCTTACGAAATTCTTGTAAACGGCGCAGACCCCGGTGAGATTGAAATCGGCTTTGCCCTTGAGTTTACTAAGAAATATAACGCAGAGCTTTGCTCCGCACTTGGAATAACTCCTCCGGAAGATTATGTTGCGATAGCTTAAATAAAAGGAACGGGTTTCCCGTTCCTTTTTTATTTTCGATTTGTGATGGGTTTATCACAAATCAATTTCTTTCAGTGGCTTTTTTAGGGGATTGTCTTTTGCTGAGGACAGTTGTTTTTATGCAAAATACATGCTTTTATGCGATAAAGTGAAAAACCGCTTATTTAAGCGGTTTTTTTATTTTTATTGAAAATTTTTAAAATATGTTTTATTCATTTTGTGAATAAAATTTCAGAAAAACAGCTGTTTTTCTGCATATTCATTTTGTAAAATCAAACGAATTTTCATTTTTGTGCAATTTGCATAGTTTTTATGGCAACTTTTCGTCAGTTTTCTCAATTGCAAACCCTTGATTTGCAAGTTTTGTTGCGATATAATGTTCACGGTGAACGGACAGTTCGCTAATAAATTTGTTGGCAGCAAGGAAGATCCTTGTGCCCCATTTAAGATGAAAGGATTTGATTTTATGTTCTCTAACATTTCTTTTAACGATTATCGCTGCCAGCTTGAAAGCCGTCATCCTGTTGCTCCCAGCTGGGCAAAAGTCGAAAATATGGCTTACTGTGAGGGTTATTCCGCTCTTGTTGCGGAAAGAAAATCCGTTAATCTCTCCAAAGCTCTTATGACTCTTATTCTTTCCATTGTAAAATAAAATGTAGTAACGAAAAAAGGCCGTCCGAAAGGGCGGTCTTTTTTTTGTCAAAAACTGTACGCCATTGGCGTACAAATGACAACTCAAAAAATACATTTTGCAGGAAATTTTATATACATCCTGCAAAAAATAATTCATTTTTTTGCACGATGGCACGAATTGCTTATTTCCTTGCAATTTTTTGCCTTTTCGGTGGCGAAACTTCAGCAATTTTCTTTGTTAAAGCGAAAAATTCTCTGTTTTGAGTGTTTTGGAGTATGGTTGAGGGCATGGGTTTTGGTGCAAAGAGTTTACATTTTCACCTCCTCGGTGCCATCGGTCAGGCCGACGGTGGTTTTTCGTATACAACGGTGGCTTGGCTATAGAGTCGGAGGTGGTGGCTCGTCGCCAAGATTTTACATCGGTCTAAGTTTTAGGGATTAGGTTTAGGGTGCAAGGTGTGGGTTTTATGATAAAAATTTGCACAGCAATGAGCAAGAAATTTGGCATATTACAAGGGCGATATAAGGATTACTATTTGAAATCCGCACGAAATGCGGTAAGTTTTTTAAAATTTATAAGGTCTATATTTGTTGACAATAGTTTTTTTAGGTCTATAATTATTATAGGATATTTTCGGACGAAGGAGGATTTTCATGGCTGAATTTGAAGAGAGATACGATGAACTCAGAGATGAATTGGAGGAAATGTGCCACCAGAAAAGGTACAATGATCTGCGCAAGCGATTTCTTGATATGAACTCTGCGGATATTGCATGGCTTTTTGATGATATGCCGGAGGATCATCTCCCGGTAATGTTCCGACTTCTTACAAAAGAAAAGGCCGCAGAGGTTTTTGTTGAGCTTGAAAGTGATTCACAGGAAATGCTCATAAAAGGCTTTTCCAACACAGAACTTGAAGCCATTCTTGACGAAATGTTCCTTGACGACACCATTGACGTCATCGAGGAAATGCCTGCAAATGTTGTAAAGCGTATTCTTAAATATTCCGATGCTGAAACTCGCAGAGAAATAAACAAAATACTTCAATACCCGGAGGATTCCGCAGGCTCTCTTATGACAACAGAGTTTATCCGTCTGCGCAGAAAATCCACTGTTGCCGGGGCATTTGATGTTATCCGTCAAAAAGGTGACGACTCCGAGACCATCAACGTTTCCTATGTAACCGACGAGGAGCGTCATCTTATAGGTTATGTTACAATCAGAACTCTTGTTCTTGAAAAGGACACGAGCACTCTTATTGAGGACATAATGGAGCCTAATGTAATTTCTGCTCAGACCACCGACGACAAAGAATCCGTTGTTCAGCGTATGAGCAAATACGACTTTGACACCATGCCCGTTGTTGATGCTGAAAACCGTCTTGTGGGAATTATCACCTTCGACGACGCAATCGACGTTATCGAAGAAGAGGCCACCGAGGATATCGAAAAGATGGCAGCAATCACTCCGAGCGACCGTCCCTATCTTCGCACAGGAATTTTTGATATCTGGAAATCCCGTATTCCATGGCTTTTAATACTCATGCTTTCTTCAACTTTTACGGGCATGATTATCAGCAGCTTTGAAGATGCGCTTGCAGCCTGTGTTGTGCTCACCGCATTCATACCCATGCTCATGGGCACCGGCGGTAACTGCAGTAACCAAACTTCCGCCACCGTTATCCGTGGACTTTCTCTTCAGGAAATTGAGTTCAGAGATATTTTTAAGGTTATGTGGAAAGAGGCTAAAGTTGGTATTCTTGCGGGAATTACCCTTGCAGTCGTAAGCTTTGTAAAGGTACTTATTTTTGATGGTTGGATTCTTGGAAATCCCGAAGTTACGCCCATGGTTTCCGCAGTAATTTCTTTGACCCTTTTACTTACTGTTTTTTGTTCAAAAATTGTCGGCGCATTCATGCCTCTTTTTGCTAAAAAAATCGGTGCCGACCCTGCTGTTGTGGCATCGCCCTTTATCACAACCGTTGTTGATGCTCTTTCGCTTGTGATTTATTTTGCCTTTGCCACTACACTTCTTGGAATTTAAGAGTTTTTGGTATTAAAAGCCTGCCTTTGGCAGGCTTTTTTCTTATGCAAAATCGCTAAAGGTTGGATTGGGTTAGGGTGCAAGGCGTGGTTTTTGCCGCCAAGAGTTCACATTTTTGGGAATTAAGTAACGAGTGCTCCACCCCATTTCGCACACTCGGTGCCATCGGTCAGGCCGACGGCGGAATTTCTGTGTAACAAGGTTGCTCGGTTATAAGGTCGGGGCGGAGGTTTTGCCGACAACATTTTGCATTTGCCTAAGTTTTAGGGATTAGGTTAGGGTGCAATGCGG
>CAZEKU010000027.1:0-11518 GCA_964512935.1 uncultured Oscillospiraceae bacterium
TCCTGATCCTCATAAAGGGGATTGGGTTTAAGGTCAAGTCTGGGAGAATCAATATGTGCTGCTGCAATATGCATACCCTCTTCAAGAGGTCTTCTGCCTATTTTTGCAAACATAAAAGCCTTATTGCGGTTATTGATATAGATTTTATCGCCTGCAACATATTTTTTACCCGGCTCGAAGGGAACAAATCCTTCTTTTTCAAGGATCGGAACTACCCAATCAATGAATTCACGCTCGGTTTTGCAGGTGCTTATAAAGTCTTTATAAGCCTCGCAATAATCATAAGCCGCTTTGATATCTTCCTCGGAAAGAGAGGAGCCCGCATTTTTAGGACTGCGGAAAAGCTTTTCTTTAAGAAGCTGTCCTGCCGATTTTTCTTTTTCGCTCATGTTATTTCTCCTTTTTATGTAATTTTATTTTATGCTTTTTGAATCAGTCGAAACCGTATATTCTTTGATAGTCCTCACGGTATTTGCTGACTTTTTCACGATAATTTGATGTTTCCTCATAGGGAATTTTTTCAAGGGTTTTTCCGTCAAGGGAATATTCCGGGTCAATAAGCCATTTTTTTACTGCATTAGGGCCTGCATTATAAGCCGCATAGGCGGTTTCCCAATCACCGAAAAGGTTATAATGGTAGGAAAGGAGCCATACGCCGTAATCTATATTTACGCTTGGAGTATAAAAATCGTCCCATGTTGCACCGGTTTCGCCACGGTAATAATCAATCCATTCGTATGCATCTTTTGTTATTTGCATAAGTCCACGAGCACCGACATAGCTTTCGGCATCCGGTTTAAAATTGCTTTCAGTGCGTATAACCGCATATATAACGGAAAGGGGCACATTATATTCACTTGATTTTTCTTCGACGATCTCGCTGTAATCGGTTGGATATGCCCAATGCTCAAGCAGCTTTGTGCTGCGGTTCATCATTGCACCTGCAAAGAAAAGAAATGCCACTATGAATAGCGCAAGGGCAGCGTTTTTAATAATTTTTCCCAATATCAAGCCTCCGCAAAAATTCTTTTTTCGGTGAGAACCATATTTTTGAGCACAGAATTTACTTGGTGCTCAAGCTCCTCCTTTGTACCGTTGTTTTCTATTACAAAATCGGAATTTTCTATATAAAAATCCTCCGATTTCTGTGCCGATACCCTTCTTTTTGCATCGGTTAGCGAAATATTGTCCCGTTTAACAATCCTTTCGGTTCGTACATCTTCATTTGCTACTACGGAAACAAGTGCATCGCACATTTTTCCGCAGCCACTTTCTATAACGGTTGCGCCGTCTATTACTATATCATTTGCCCCTTTGGAAATATATTCGAGCACCATTTGCTCGATTTTTTCCTGTATATAGGGGAAGATTATTTTGTTGAGCACCAAAAGTTCTTTTTTATCCGAAAAAACCATTTTTCCGAGTGCCTTACGGTTTATTTTTCCTTTTTCATTGAGCACGAGGCATGAAAAATGGCTTACGATGTCATAAATGCAGTTTACATCGTTATCTGTGATATCATGTGCCACTGCATCCGCATCTATTACGGCAGCGCCGTTTTTACGCATTATCTCACGGGCGGAGCTTTTTCCTGCACCTGTTTGACCCGTAAGTCCTATTATGTTAGCCATTTTTATGTCACCTCTTTCTCGTCGTGCTCAAAGTTCGATAATGTCAAATCCTGCGGCTCTTACAAGGCGGTTATATACCGCCATTCCTATGCCCGTTACTCTCGGAGAATGGGCATAAACTCTTTTTGCGCTGCTTTCGTCTATTATTCGAAGTGCATCAAAGATATGTTCCGCCTGTTGAGCATCGGAAAATTCTGATCCGTAGCAAACGGTGCTCACTTGAAGCTTTTCAGCCTCCTCATTAAAGCAAAGTGCGGAAACGCCTTCTGCTGCGTGCTCATTTACGAATTTTACATAGTCCTCGGAGCTTGCTTTTATCAAAGTCACCTGTGCCTTAGGAGCATAGTGTTTATATTTCATTCCCGGAGAAAGCACCTTTTCGTTTTCACCGAGTTTTTCGAGCACCGCATGGGATATTTCCACTTCGCCTATGGTTTCACAGAGCTGCTCATAGGTTATATAACCCGGACGGAGTAGCACCGGTTTTTCTTCGGCGAATGAAATTATTGTTGATTCCACACCGACATTTGAGGCTCCGCCGTCAATTATAGCATCAACTCTACCCATCAGGTCATGGACACAATGCTCAAAAGCGGTTGGACTTGGACTTCCCGAAAGATTTGCGGAGGGTGCCGCAAGGGGTACTCCCGCTTTTTCGATTATTTCTCTCGCAACAGGATGCTCGGGAAAACGTACTGCGACAGTTGGCAAATTTGCACTTGTTACCATCGGAATTTTATCACTTTTCTTCATTATCATTGTAAGAGGACCCGGCCAAAATTTTTCCGCAAGCAATTTTGCTTTTTCGGGAAATTCCGATACCACATCCTTTAGCATATCAAGGCTTGAAATATGCACAATAAGCGGATTATCTCCGGGTCTTCCTTTTGCTTTGAAGATATTTTCGCAGGCTTTTTCATTAAAAGCATCTGCCGCAAGGCCGTATACGGTTTCTGTGGGAATTGCCGCAAGGCCCCCGTTTTTTAAGATTTCGGCAACAGCCTCAATCGAGCCTTCTTTTTTAGCATCAAAAAGCAAAGTTTCCATTTTTTCTCCAAATTCAGTTTTCTTCCCCACGGAGTTTTTCCGCTTGATCATGTGCTCTGAGCGGATCTATAAGGTCATCAAGACCTCCGTTTAAAATAGATTCGATCTTATAGAGCGTAAGGCCGATTCGGTGATCGGTAACACGGCCCTGTGGGAAATTATATGTTCTTATGCGTTCACTTCGGTCGCCGCTTCCTATCTGAGCCTTTCTGTCGGCTGCACGACTTTCATCCGCCGCACGCTGTTTTTGCTCATAAAGGCGGCTGCGGAGCACCTTCATAGCTTTGTCCTTGTTTTTATACTGACTTCGCTCATCCTGACATTCTACCACCATTCCGGTAGGAATATGCACGATTCTTATTGCAGAGCTTGTTTTGTTGATATGCTGACCGCCCGCTCCGCTTGAACGGAATGTATCTATTTGCAAATCTTTTGGGTCTATTTCTACCTCGACATTTTCAGCCTCCGGAAGTACCGCTACGGTTACTGCGGAAGTTTGTATTTTGCCCTGTGAATCCGTTACGGGAACACGCTGTACTCTGTGAGTACCGCTTTCAAATCTGAATCTTCCGAAAACGCCTTCACCCTCTACGGAAAAGGATATTTCCTTATAACCACCGAGCTCCGTTTGATTCGCATAGATAATTTCGGTTTTCCATCCCTTTGAATCTGCGTACATTGAATACATTCTGAACAAATCGGAAACAAAAAGCGCAGCCTCTTCACCGCCCGTTCCGCTCCTTATTTCAACTATAACGGAACGATCCTCGTTAGGATCCTTTGGTAAAAGAAGAATTTTAAGTTCCTCGGAATAGGTATCCATAAGCTGCTTGCTTTCTTCAAGCTGTTCCTTTGCCATATCACGCAATTCCTTATCGGTTTCGCCATCAAGAATTGCTTCAGCCTCTTCAAAATGAGCTTTTGCGGTTTTATATTCACGATATTTTTCGGCAATCGGAGTAAGTTCTCTATGATCCTTTAATAGCTTTGTATAAAGCTCATTATCATTTATAACCTCCGGCTCATAGAGTCTGAGTCCTGCCTGTCGCCAACGCCTTTCGATATCTTCAAGCTTATCAAACATCGGCGCCCTCCCGAATTATCTGTTTTATATTTTTTTCGGCCTTGCTTCGAGGAACCTCAACCTCATGGCCGCATTTTTCGCATCGGAGCTTAAAATCCATTCCCGAACGCAAAACGATAAAGCGTGAACCTCCGCAAGGATGGTTTTTCTTCATCAAAAGTATATCTCCGATTTTGACATCCATATGATTGCTCCTCTCCGAATATATTTTCCTAATTTATAAATATATCATAATAAAGGAAATTTTGCAACAGAATGGACTTTAATTAGCCGCCTTATCGCTTTATGTTTTTTCATATTTTCATCTTTCTTTGAATATAAATATTCCATAAAAAATTTTGGAGGAAAAAGAAATGGCGGAATATTTGCCCGAAGGCTCACTCATAGATTCTATTAAAAATCGAAACATTCTTTCAAGCATTGAAAATCTTAAAGAGGCACAGAAAAATAAAATTATTTTGGAGGCTCCCGCTCTTGTTTGCACAGCAAAGCATGATTTAATTTTGGATTTAGGTATTATGCGTGGAATTATTCCAAGACTTGAGGGTGCAATTGGAATTGAAAGTGGTGAAACACGGGATATTGCTCTTATATCCCGTGTAAACAAACCTGTTTGTTTTATTATCACTGATTTTGAAAAGGATAAAAACGGCCGTCTTACTGCAATTTGCTCCCGAAAAGCAGTACAGGAGGAATGTACCGCAAACTATCTTGATAAACTCATTCCCGGCGACATAATACCTGCGGTTATCACGCATATGGAAAATTTCGGATGCTTTGCGGATATAGGCTGCGGAATATCCTCGCTTTTGCCAATTGATTCCATAAGCATTTCACGCATAAGTCATCCCTCCGACAGATTCAAAAGCGGTCAAAATATTCTTGCGGTTGTTTCAGGCAGAGATGAAAATAATAGAATTTGTATTTCACATAAGGAACTTTTAGGTACATGGGAAGAAAATGCCGCGGATTTTTCTCCGGGTGAAACTGTTGCGGGAATAATCCGCTCCGTTGAGGATTACGGAGTTTTTGTGGAGCTCAGCCCAAATCTTGCAGGTCTTGCGGAAAGCTGTCCGAGACTTAAACCGGGACAGCAGGCTTCGGTATATATAAAAAGCCTTATCCCCGATAAAATGAAAATAAAGCTCATTGTTGTGGACGCTTTTGACGGTGAGATTAAAATAAATGCACCTAAATACTATATTAGCGGTGGACATATTGATTTTTGGCAGTATTCACCGAATGGCTGTAAGAAAAATATTTCAACCGATTTCGGCGTTTGATATTCGCCTTGATATCATAGCCATTATCCCTGCAATTTTATTCTCCCAAAAATCACTTCCGTTATAGCAGACATTAACTCCCGAAACGGTTTTTCCATGATAATATTTTCCATCCTCGGATAGATAATGCATAGCTATTCTTGAGGCGACAAAATCAATACATTCGGATTTTGAGGAAAAATCCTTTCCACTCCAACCGAAAATATTGTTTTCACGAAAACAATATTTTCCCCATCCGGATTCGAGCGCTGCCACTGCACATAGAAAAATTGCATTCACACCGTATTTTTCTTCTGCTGCAATAAAATCCGGGGCTAAATTCAAAATTTCACTCGAAAGTCCTAAACTCAATTCCTCTGCGGAAAGACCGCTTTTTTTGGTTAAATCAAGGCTTGCCGCTTCTTCTTTTGTAAGTGCGAAAACGCTGTTTGTTGATAGAATAAAAGTTAAAAACAGCATTACGGAAATAATTTTTTTCATAAAATAAAAGCTCCGTTCTTTTTTAGAATTTGCTTTGAAGCAATCAAAGCATTGGATAAAAACGGAGCTTTTATTCATTTTTGGGGTTATTCTGTTTTATAAAAACATAAGGGGCTGAAGCTGTTTTCCCGAAAGGGCAGCTTCAATTGTATCTGCGCTTTTTTCAAAATGCGCCACCATTGATGTAGGTTTATTGATAGGAGAATCCTGCCCCATAGGAACAAAATATATGTTTTTTGTATTCATAAGTTTGCCTATGTTCTGTGCAGATGCACTAAGTGCATCATTTGTAGAAACCGCAATTACAACGGGTCTGCCGTTTCTTAAATGTGCTTTTGCAGCCATTGTGACAGATGAATCCGTTATTCCGTTTGCAAGTTTTCCTAAAGTGTTTCCCGTGCATGGCTCTATCAAGAGCACATCTAAAAGTGCTTTAGGCCCGATGGGTTCAGCCTCTGCAATTGTTGTAATAGGCTCTTTTTTGCAAATTTCGGTTATTCTTCTGCGAAAATCTTCGGCAGTTCCGAAACGGCTGTCAACACTTGCTGCGCCTTCGGACATAATCGGAGTTATATCGTAAATTTCCGACAGGATTTTCATTTCCTCCAAAACCTTTTTAAATGTACAGAATGAACCGCAAAGCGCAAATCCAAGTCGTTTTTTATCAGGCATTAAGCTCCTCCCTTTCGCTGAGAATGTTGAGCACCGTTTCTTTAAGTATTTCCCCTGCGGTTTTAGGCGCAAACTTACCCGGCAAACCAAGAGCTTTTTTTGCGGTTATTCCAAGCTCCTCTGCTGCTGAAAAATCGGTTCCGCAGGGTTCGGATGCTAAATCTATTATCAGTGCGCTTTTATCCATGAGCACGAGTTTTTCCCTTGTGAGCACCGGCGCGGGAACTGTATTGAAGATCACCCTGAATTTCCCGATTTCCTCATCAAGAAGGCGAAATTCAAGCGGTGTCATGCCTTCGCTTCTTATCCATGCAAGCTCCGAAAAGCGTCTTGCAGCAACCGTTACCTTTGCATCAAGAGCCTTTAAAATCGCCGAAAGCAGTCTTCCTATTCTTCCGTGACCGAGAATGAGCACGGGCACCGTGCTTATTGATTCTGTGAGCATCTCCATAACAATTGCAGAGGCTGCTTCCGCAGTAAGCGCTGCATTTCTGACCGCAAACTCCTCTCTGCGGTAGTAGTCAAAGACCGATATATTTTTCTTTTCTGCTAATGAAATAATTTCCTTCGGCAAAATTCCTCCCATGAGCACCGAGTTTTCAGGCATATGCTCAACTATTTCAGTTAGCTTTATTTCCTTTTTTGAAAACGCTGTTTTCAAAAATCCGTTTTCATCACAGCATGGCAGAGGGAGTATTACATTTTCGGATTTTTCAAATTCTTCCACATTATCTATTTTATCTGTATTTTCCGAAATTTTCGCCTCATCTAAGGCGAAAGTTTTGACCTCATGACCTTCCTTTAACAAGGATTTTGCAAGATAGACCGACCGAAGGTCGCCGCCGGCTATGTAAAACGATTTTTTCATTTTCAAAACCTCCGATTTTTTCGGTTGCTTTATGCTATGCAAAATTTTTGAAAGCTGTTACATTCACCGATTTTGCGGCTGTTTCATAATATGTAATCGAGCGAAAGGAGGAATTTTCGTGTTTTTTGATGCCTTTGCAACACTTATTATCACATTTTTTACAGCTATCGGAATGGTTGAAACAGCGGAATGGCTTTTAAAAAATCCTCTGCGTAAAAAAATAAAACATAAAATTTTCCTTGTGGCAAAAATAAATTCCGTTAAAAATGAGGACATAGAACCTGCTTTGCGAAGTATTTTTGCGGAAACAGACGGTATTAAAAGGTGCATATTGCTCGACTGCGAGGATGTGTCCGATGAGGCTTTGAGCATATGCGAAAGGCTTGAGCAGCGATTTGACTGCTCGCTTTTTCGAAACAAGGAAGAACTTCTTTACATGCTTGCGGAAGGTTTACACGAGGAGAAAAAATCGCTATAATATAATCATATTATGTTATTTCCGACGGAGAATTCTTATGCTTGATAAAAACAAAAAACCTGAACCCGAAAAGATAAAAGGCACCGTTGATGGGATTATTGCCTATAAGCAGGACAGCGGTTTCATTGTATTTGATCTTGATATGCAGGGTGAGCTTGTTACTGTTGTGGGTGAGCTTGGTGAAGTTAAAGCCGGCGAGGAGGTATCCCTCACCGGCACTTTCGTGTCTCATCCGACTTATGGAAATCAGTTCAAGGCGGATATATGTGAAAGAAATCTCCCCGCCTCCGCAACCGCAATTCGCAAATATCTTTCCGGCGGTTCTTTTAAAGGAGTTGGCCCCGCTCTTGCAAAACGCATTGTTGAGGCTTTCGGAGAATACACCCTTGATGTTATCGAAAATACTCCGATGGAGCTTGTAAGAGTTAAAGGTGTTTCGCAAAAGCTTGCAACGGAAATAAATTCCGAATTTATGCGTGCTTTCGGAGCACGCAAGGTTATGGCTGCCCTTCAGAATTTCGGACTTTCCGCTGCAATTACCGTCAGAGCATGGAAAAAATGGGGTACCGATGCAATTGAACTTGTAATGGACAACCCTTATCTTCTATGTACACCCGAAATCGGACTTGATTTTTCCGAGGCAGATGCAATCTTCATTAAAAAAGGTGATCCGCAGGATATTCGTCGTCTTAAAGCAGGAATAACACATGTGCTTGTACATAATCTCGATAATGGACACACCTGTCTCCCCGAGGAGAGTCTTTTGTCTGCTGCAACGGGACTTCTCGGTGAGGCAGATGAAATGTCGGATGCTCTTGAGGCTCTTATTGATTCGGAGGAGCTTGAGGAATATTATCGAAACGGCAGGAGATATATATATCTTCCGGCTCTGTTTTTTGCGGAAACCTCAGCTGCTACAAGGCTCAAGCTTATGACCGCAGGCTATGAGGAAATAAATTCCTCAGCCCTTGATAAATCCATCGAACTCCTTGAGGAGGAGCTTGAAATAGAATATGACCCTCTTCAAAAAAAAGCGCTTAAAAACGCAGTAAACAGTCATGTATTTGTTCTTACGGGAGGCCCCGGTACCGGTAAAACAACTACGCTTAATGCACTTATAAAGCTCCTTGAACAGCAGGGTGATGATGTTATGCTTGCAGCACCTACGGGCAGAGCTGCAAAGAGGCTTTCCGAGTTAACAGGTCATGAGGCAAAAACCATACACCGTCTGCTTGAGGTTGATTATTCCGGAAACGAATTTATTCCTGTTTTCCGTAAAAACGAACGCAATCCTCTTAAATGTGACACTCTTATAATTGATGAAATGTCAATGGTGGATACATTGCTTTTCGATTCGATTTTAAGAGCACTTCCCTTTCACAGCAGACTTATTATGGTAGGTGATTCCGATCAGCTTCCGTCGGTAGGCGCAGGAAATGTTTTGCACGACCTTATCCGTTCGGATATCCTTCCCTCTGTAAAGCTTGATACAATTTTCAGACAGGCTGCCGAAAGTATGATAGTCACAAATGCACATGATATTGTAAACGGTGAATATCCTTATCTTGAATCCAAGGATAACGATTTCTTTTTTCTTCCAAGAAAAACTGAATCCGAATGTGCCGCAGCTGTTTGTCAGCTTTGTGAAAAAAGACTTCCGAAAGCCTACGGCTTTTCTCCCCTCTGGGATATACAGGTTCTTTGTCCCGGAAAAAGAGGCGAAGCAGGTACATGGAATCTTAATATAGAACTTCAAAAAAGACTTAATCCACAGGACGGAAAGAAAAAGGAATTTCGTCACAGCGGACATCTTTTCCGTGAGGGCGATAAAGTTATGCAGACAAGAAATAACTATGATATGACCTGGTCAAAAGAGGACGGAGAAATCGGCAGGGGTATTTTTAACGGCGACATAGGTATCATCAAAAAAATTGAGCCTGTCAGCAGGACTATGTCAATTTGTTTCGATGATAAAACCGCCGAATATCCTTTTGATAATGCAAATGAGCTTGATCACGCCTATGCAATAACCGTTCATAAAAGTCAAGGCAGCGAGTTTGAGGCTGTTATAATTCCGCTTTTTGAGGCAAACTCGAGGCTTTATTACCGAAATTTGCTCTATACTGCTGTTACAAGAGCGAAAAAGCTTCTTATTATCGTTGGAAGCGCAAGAACTGTTATGGCAATGGTTGACAACAACCGCAAAAGCGGAAGATTTACAAATCTTCGCTTTATGATAAAAGATTGATATTGACATTTTTCAAAATTAGTTTTACCCTTATATTATATAATTTATAGAACAGGAGGAACAAAATGCCTGCTGATATAGGAATAGATCTTGGCACAACTAAAATAATTGTTTATGAAATCGGACGAGGAGTTGTTTTCCGTGAACCGAATATTGTTGCTGTTAATAACGACACCGGTGAGGTGCTTGCTGTCGGAGAAAACGCTTACAAAATGGTAGGGCGTACTCCCGGTTATATTTCAGCAATGAGCCCTATGGGCGGAGGAGTTATTTCCGATTACAATCTTACAAATGTACTTATTCATCATGCCCTTAAAAAGGTTTGCGGTGACAGCTATCTTAAACCGAGAGTTGCAATTTGCGTACCGTCAATTATAACCGATGTTGAACAGCGTGCAGTTGTTGATGCTGCTCTTGCAGCAGGTGCAAGAAAGGTTTTTCTTATTGAAGAGCCCGTTGCGGCTGCAATTGGTGCGGGACTTGATATTTCAAAACCCGAGGGTCGCCTTATAGTTGATATCGGCGGCGGAACTACCGATATTGCACTTCTTTCCCTTTCGGGAGTTGTTTGCAAACATTCAATTAAGCTTGCGGGACAGCGTTTTGATGAGGAGATTATCAAATATGTTCGCCTTAAACATGGTATTCTCATAGGCGAAAAAATGGCTGAGGAAGTTAAGAAAAATATCGGCACCTGTTGGAATTTTGATGATGACCGCACTTTTGAAATAAAGGGACGAAACCTTTTAACGGGTCTTCCCGGAAGATCTACCCTTACATGGCAGGAGATTTCCGATATTTTCTATGATCTTGCAGATCAGCTTGCTGTTTCAATTCAAAAGGTTTTTGAAAAAACACCTCCGGAACTTTCGGGCGATATCAAGACAAACGGTATTCTTCTTACCGGAGGAGGCGCAAAGCTTCATGGACTTGATAAATATCTTGCCAAGCGTTTTAACCTCAAATGCGAGGTTGCTGAAAATCCCGAAGAATGTGTTGCAATAGGAACCGGTGAATCCTTCAATCTTCAAGGATATCTTCGTGACTGCGTTTCCGAGGCAAACAACCGTCTGCACGGATGATTTTTATAAGGATGGTTTAAAACTATGAAAAATAACAAAAAAAGTGGACTTTTGCGCCGTTTTTTACCCTATTACAGACCTTATCTTCCTACCCTTGCTCTTGACCTTTTCTGTGCTGTGCTCACAACCTTTTGCGACATTGCACTTCCGGTAATTGTGCGTACAATTACAAATGCGGCAACGGAGGATGTCGGTTCCCTCAGCGTAAAAATGATACTTGAAATTGCTGCTATTTATCTTACTTTAAGGGTCATAGATACTGCCGCGAACTATTTTATGGTAAATATCGGACATCTTATGGGTGCTCATCTTGAGGCTGATATGCGAAGGGATTTTTTCTCTCATCTTCAGGATATGAGTTTCGACTTTTACAGCAACAATAAAGTCGGACAGCTTATGAGCCGCCTTTCAAAGGATCTTTTTGATGTAACTGAATTTTCCCATCATGCTCCGGAAGAAATTCTTATAGGCATTGTAAAATTCTTGGCCTCATTCATAATACTTATGAATGTAAATGTTCCGCTTACGATTTTCATATACCTTATGATTCCGATTCTCGGATTTTTTGTGCTCAAACTTCGTCATGAGCTTCAGCAAGCCTTTTACAGCGAGCGTTCACAAATCGGTGAAATAAATGCGCAAATT
>CAZEKU010000028.1:0-11425 GCA_964512935.1 uncultured Oscillospiraceae bacterium
ACAAAAAGGCCACCAGGTAATTTTAGTGGTGCCGGAAATTTCGCTTACTCCGCAGATGATGAGCAAATTCTTTTCGTATTTCGGAGATTCTGTGGCAGTAATGCATTCCGCTCTTTCCGCAGGAGAGCGCATTGATGAATGGAAGCGTATCGCAAGCGGAAAAGCAAGAATAATAGTGGGAACACGCTCTGCGGTTTTCGCTCCTACAAAGGAACTCGGACTTATAATTATGGATGAGGAACAGGAGCAAAGCTATAAATCCGACCGCTCACCGAGATTCCATGCAAGGGATGCAGCGCTTTTCAGAAGTAAAAAACTCGGTATTCCGCTGCTTTTAGCATCAGCTACCCCGTCAATAGAAACTTTCTATAAAGCAAAAAGCGGAAAAATTGCGCTTTTTGAAATGACAGAAAGATACGGCGGAGCAAAGCTCCCGGAATCCGTTATAGCCGATATGAAAGAAGAACTTCTTTCCGGAAGAACGGGCGTTTTAAGCGAGGCTCTTGCAGAGGATATACAGTATAACCTTGACAGCGGAAGACAATCAATATTGCTTATGAACCGCAGAGGCTATAACACCGTTGCAAGATGTGCCGAGTGCGGAACGGTAAAGGAATGTCCCCGCTGTAATATACCTCTTATTTATCACCGTGCAAACGGAAAACTGATGTGCCACTATTGCGGTCACAGCGAGGAGGCAACAGTAAAATGCGATTCCTGCCAAAGTGAATACGTTATGTATTCCGGTTGCGGAACTCAAAAAGTAGAGGATGAAATACAGTCACAGTTTCCGAATGCACGAATTTTGCGAATGGATCTCGATACAACAATGGCAAAATTCAGCCATGACCGCTATTTTGCGGATTTTGCAGCAGGAAAATATGACATAATGATCGGAACCCAAATGGTTGCAAAGGGACTTGATTTTCCGAATGTAACCTTGGTTGGAGTTCTTGCAGCGGATATGAGCCTTTACGGTGACGATTACAGAAGCTATGAAAGAACTTTCAGCCTTTTGACACAGGTAATAGGTCGCTGCGGAAGAGCAAAGCTCTCCGGAAGAGCCTATATCCAAACCCATTCTCCTGAACACAGCGTTATCGAGCGTGCCTGCGCTCAGGATTACAGAATGTTTTACGAGGATGAAATAATAAACCGAAAAATAATGCTCTATCCTCCGTTTTGCTCAATGGGTTCGGTACTTTTCTCCGGAACAAATGAAAAAAACGTAAAAGAGGCTGCCCTTGCTTTTCTGAACCTTTTAGAAGAAAAGGTTGCAAAAACGGGAATACCAATAAGAATACTCGGACCTACACCGTCCCATGTTGCAAAAATTGCAGATAAATGGCGATGGAAATTGATAATTAAATACCGCCCGGACAATATATTTTTTGAAACAATGGGCGGTGCATTGAAAGAATTTTCAAAAAATAAAGATTTTCTTAAAATAGAGGTCACAGCTGACCCATATGATATAAATTAACAGGAAAGGTGAAAAATAATGGCATTAAGAAATATAGTTAAAGACGGAGACCCGATTTTAAGAAAGGTCTGCCGCCCGGTTGAAAAATTCGATGAAAAACTTTGGACTTTGCTCGATGATATGACAGAAACCATGCATGAGGCCGACGGAGTCGGAATAGCAGGTCCTCAGGTTGGAATTATGAGAAGATTATGTGTTGTCGATTGCTACGATGAGGATGGCGTAATAGAGCTTATCAATCCTAAAATAGTTGCAACCGCAGGTGAACAAACAGGAAATGAGGGCTGCCTTTCGTTTCCGGGAAAATGGGGCACTGTAACAAGACCTATGGCAGTTACCGTTCGTGCTCAGGACAGAAACGGTGAATGGTTTGAAATAAGCGGACGCGAGCTTAAAGCAAGAGCTTTCTGCCACGAAATCGACCATCTTAACGGTGTTTGCTTTGTGGATATTGCAAAGGATGTAACCATCGAAAAGGGAGAAGAATAATGAAAGATATGCGCATAGTTTTTATGGGAACGCCGGATTTTGCAGCGGCTATCCTCAAAAGACTTATTGAAAGCGGAAGAAATGTTGTAGGCGTTTTTTCACAGCCTGATAAACCCGTAGGAAGAAAACAGATAGTTACTCCGACTGCGGTGAAACTTGTAGCAGAGGAAAACAATATTCCTGTTTTCCAGCCTGCAAAGCTCCGTGATGGTGAGGCTCTTAAAATAATGCAGGAGCTTAAACCCGACCTCACAGTTGTTGCCGCATACGGAAAAATTCTTCCGAAAGATATGCTCGATGTAGCACCCCTCGGAAATGTCAATGTTCACGGAAGCCTTCTTCCTAAATATCGTGGAAGCGCACCGATTCAGTGGTCAATAATAAACGGCGACAAAGTAACCGGAATCACAACCATGTTTATGGCAGAGGGAATGGATACCGGTGATATGATAATGAAATTTGAACTTCCCATCGGTGAGGATGAAACCTCCGGTGAGCTTTTCGAAAGAATGGCGGAGCTCGGAGCGGATTCCATCGAAAAGACACTCGAACTTTTCGACAAAGGCGAAGTTGGCGCAGAGCCTCAAAATGAGGATGAGGCAACATATGCACCGATGCTCAAAAAAGAAATGGGCGAACTTGATTTTTCAAAAACCGCAAAAGAAATCCACAATCTTGTAAGAGGACTTGACCCATGGCCCATCGCCTATACTTTTCTTGACGGAAAATCAATCAAAGTCTATGAGGCAAAGGCCGTTTCGGATGTAAAAGGAAAAATCGGTGAACTCCTTGATGAAAAGCGTTTTATCGTAGGCTGCGGTGACGGTGCGGTTGAGCTTGTTACCGTAAGACCCGAGGGTAAAAATAAAATGTCCGGTGGAGATTTTATCAGAGGAAGGCGCCTTACAAAGGGAACTTTGCTCGGAAAATAAGAACGGAGTGAAACAATGCCTTATTACTATGGAATTGATATTTACTATATCATACTTGTAGTGCCCGCAATTCTTTTCGGACTTTGGGCACAAAACTGTGTCAACCGAAATTTCAGCAAATATGAAAGAATAGGCACAATGAGAGGAATGACCGGTGCTCAGGCTGCACAATATATTCTCGAACAAAACGGAATATATAATGTAAAAGTTTGCAGGGTTTCGGGACATCTTTCGGATAATTTTAATCCGAGAACAAATACAATAAGCCTTTCTGACAGCGTTTATAACAGCTCATCAATATCTGCGGTAGGTGTTGCAGCTCACGAAGCGGGACACGCAATTCAGTATGCGGTCAACTATAAACCTATAAAAATCCGCAGTATGATAGTTCCCGTAACACAAATAGGCTCCTATCTTTATTGGCCAATGATATTTTTGGGAATTATTATGTCCTCTCAATATCTTATAAATTTCGGAATAATTCTTTTTGCAACAATTGCACTTTTCCAACTTGTAACTCTTCCGGTGGAATTTAACGCATCGAACAGAGCTGTTGTAACTCTTGAAAGAAACGGTATAATTTACGGACAAGAGGTGGACGGAGTAAAAAGCGTGCTCAAGGCAGCAGCCCTTACCTATGTTGCCGCACTTGTTTCCTCGCTTGCACAGCTTTTGCGCCTTATATTGATATTCGGCGGCAGAAGAGACGACTGATTTTATTAAAAGGAAGTTTAAATTTTTATGTCTAATACAAGAACACTTGCCGTCAAAGCACTTTTGAGAGTTAAAGACGGAGGATTTTCAAATATCGTGCTCGATGCACTTCTTTCCGGTGCTCATCTTGAGCACCGAGATAAAGCATTCATTTCAGTGCTTTTTTACGGAACACTCGAACGCAGAATAACCCTTGATAAAATAATAAAAAAATACTCCTCAAAACCTCTCGAAAGCCTTGAACCGGAGGTTCTTGAATGTTTAAGAATAGGATTTTATCAGCTTATCTATATGAATTCCGTTCCGGATATGGCTGCTGCTAACGAAACCGTTGAAGCAGTAAAAGAACTCGGCTTTGTAAAAGCATCCGGATTTGTAAACGGAATAATGCGTTCCTTTATTAGGGACGGCAAAAAATTCGATTTTTCAAGGCTCGATAAAATCGGAAGACTTTCCGCAGAGTATTCCGCACCTATTTGGCTTTGCAAAAAATGGTGCTATGAATACGGTGATGAAAAAACCGAGGCAGCCCTTAAAGCGTCTCTCGGTGCAGTTCCGATTTTTGCAAGGGTAAACACAGTTAAAACAACCTCCGAAAAACTTTTGAGCATCCTTGAGGAAGAGAATGTAAAAGCTGAGCATATTGAAGAAACGGAAAACTCAATAAGAATATATTCCGCAGCACCTCAAAGTACAAAAGCCTACAAAAACGGACTTTTCCATGTTCAGGATATTTCAAGTCAGCTTTGTGCAAAAGCGGTCGGTGCTCAAAAAGGAGAGCGTGTGCTCGATGTATGCTCGGCACCGGGCGGAAAAACTTTTACCGTTGCACAGCTTATGGAAAATCAAGGTGAAATAGTCGCCTGCGACCTCCACCCGAAAAGAGCGGGTCTTGTTAAAAGCGGTGCAGAGCGCCTAGGCCTTAAAATTGTTACAGCAAAGGCAAACGATGCCACTGTATTTAATGAAAAAATGGGTACCTTCGATAGAGTCCTCTGTGATGTACCCTGTTCGGGACTCGGTGTTATCCGCCGCAAACCGGAAATCCGTTTCAAAGATCCCGCAGAAATTTCCTCACTGCCTAAAATACAGTATAAAATCGCATCTACCTCCGCAGGCTATCTTAAAAATGGAGGCACAATGATATATTCCACCTGCACCCTTTCAAAAGAGGAAAATGAGCAGGTGGTAAAACGCCTTATTGCAGAGGACGGACTTGTTCCGTCAGAGCTTCCGGAGGAACTTAAAAAATATTCAAAAGACGGTTTCAGCGTAACACTTATGCCCGGAGAAATAAATTCCGACGGATTTTATTTTGCAAAACTCAGAAAGGAAGTTGATTTATGAAAGACCTGCGCTCTCTTACATACGAACAGCTTTGTGAAGAAGTAAAAACAATGGGTCAGCCCTCCTTTCGAGCAAAACAAATATATTCATGGCTCCATGAAAAAAGGGTCACCGATTATTCCGAAATGACAAATCTCCCTGCACAGCTTCGTGAAAAACTTTCGTCGGAATATGCACTTTCAAAGGTGACAATCGAGCGCAGACTTGTTTCTAAAATAGACGGAACAGTAAAATATCTTTTCCGCCTTGAAGATGGAGAACATGTTGAGGGCGTAAGAATGTCATACAAACGAGGCGGAAGCCTTTGTATTTCAACTCAATGCGGATGCAGAATGGGCTGCACCTTCTGCGCATCAACATTAACAGGCCTTTGCAGAAACCTTACCCCGTCCGAAATGCTTTCTGAGGTGTATTTAATGGCAACAGATGCAGAGGAGCATGGCGAAAAAATAGCATCCCTTGTGCTTATGGGAATAGGCGAGCCTCTTGATAACTTCGATAATGTGATGGATTTTCTCACAATCCTCACATCGGATAATGGTTTCAACCTCGGAATGAGACATATTTCTCTTTCAACCTGTGGCCTTGTTGATAAAATCTATAAGCTTGCGGAAAGAAAACTCCAGCTTACCCTTTCGGTTTCACTCCATGCACCAAATGATGAAATACGAAAAAGAACAATGCCCATAGCAAAGCGTTGGCCCATTGATGAACTTATAAAGGCCTGCAGAGATTATTTTGAAATCACGGGAAGAAGAATTTCCTTTGAATATGCGCTTATTGATGGTGTAAACGATGGCCCCGAACACGCTAAGGAGCTTATAAAACTCCTTAAAGGAATGGGTGCCCATGTAAACCTTATCCCCGTAAACAAAGTCAACGAAACAGGCTATAAACGAGGAAAAAGGGAGTCCGTTGAGGCTTTTGCAAAAATCCTCAACGATAACGGCCAAAATGCAACAATAAGAAGAGAGCTCGGAAGCGATATAAACGCAGCCTGCGGACAGCTTCGCAGAAGTACAATAAAAACCGAAGCAGGCGGAACTCTTTCCGAATAAAATTTGACAGATAGAGCAATAAGATATATTATTATCTAATAACCTAATTTTACAGAGTAAAAAGGAGGTGCAAGCTTTGTATCACGTTACCGAATATATAAAAATGTCAGGAAGCGTGCGTAAAGAAAAATACAAAACGCCTGAACCTCCAAATGAAGTTGCCCGACTTGTGGTAAAAGGTTTTGATAACTGGAAAATAGGAAGGGCATGGAACTATTGGTTCCACAATTTCAAAGGACTGAAAAAAAGAGGTGAAAAATGATATGCTGAAAGCTTACGGAAAAACCGATATAGGTAATGTTCGTGAAATGAATCAGGATGATTTCAATTGCGGTGTGCTCGGAAATGATGAAGCCGTTTTTGCAGTTGTATGCGATGGCATGGGCGGTGAAAAGGGCGGAAATATTGCAAGCCGTACAGCTTGCGATATTGTAACGGATAGCGTTACTGCGGCATACGGAAGCGGTTTCGGAGATAATTCCATAAAAAGAATACTCCAAACAGCTGTTACTGCTGCAAATGTTTCGGTTTTCGACCGTTCACAAAGAGATCCCTCTCTCAGAGGAATGGGTACCACAATAGTTGCGGCAATAGTCTGCGACGGAATGGCACATATAGTCCATGCAGGTGACAGCAGAGCGTATCATATCACACCCGATAAGATCGAACAGGTCACAAAGGACCATTCCGTAGTACAGCTCCTTGTTGATAGAGGAGAAATAACTGCGGACGAGGCAAGATTCCATCCTAAAAAGCATTTCATAACAAGGGCACTCGGAGTTATGTCCATAATTGATATTGATTACTGCGAATTTCCCATAAACGAGGGCGATGCGATAATAGTGTGTACCGACGGACTTTCAAATTATTTTTCAAATGATCAGCTTTTTGAAATAATAAAATCATCGGGTTACTCAAAATGTGTTGATAAACTTATAAATGCCGCTAAAAAAGAGGGCGGAGCAGATAATATAACCGTTGTCTGCATTACAAGATAAAACGGGAGGTCGCAGATGGACAGATATATAGGAAAAAAACTTGACGGCCGCTATGAAATAAAAGAAATAATCGGCGTAGGCGGTATGGCCAATGTATATAAAGCTTATGACAGCATAGATGACCGCATAGTTGCTGTAAAAATACTCCGTGATGAGCATATGGGAAATGATGAACTCCTCCGCCGTTTCAGAAATGAATCCAAGGCAATAGCAGTGCTTTCACATCCTAATATCGTAAAAGTATACGATGTAAGCTTTAATGAAGATATACAGTATATCGTAATGGAACATATCGACGGTATAACCTTAAAAGAATATATTGAACAGCAAAAGGTGCTCAGATGGAAAGAGGCAGTGCATTTTACCGTTCAGATATTGCGAGCACTTCAGCATGCACATGATAAGGGAATTGTCCACCGTGATATAAAACCTCAAAATATAATGCTCCTTGAAGACGGAACAATAAAGGTTGCGGATTTCGGAATAGCACGCTTTGCAAGAGCAAGTCAGCATACTGTTACGGATAAAGCAATAGGTTCTGTGCATTATATAAGCCCTGAACAGGCAAAAGGTGAAATTTCCGACGAAAAAAGTGATATCTATTCAATCGGCGTAATGCTTTATGAAATGACAACGGGAACACTGCCCTTTGATGCGGACAGCCCTGTTTCCGTTGCATTAAAACAGATTCAAAGCCAAGCAAAGCGTCCCCGCGTCCTTAATCCCGATATTCCCGAGGGACTTGAGGATATAACAATTCGTGCAATGCAAAAGGACCCTGCAAGACGCTATCAGTCCGCTGCGGAAATGCTCCGTGATATTGATGAATTTAAGCGTGATCCTTCAATAAGCTTTGAATACAAATACAGCGAACCCGCAACTGAGAACATTTCAAAAGAGGTTGCTACAACTAAAAAGAAAACCAAAAAAATCAAGGATGAACAGGTGCGAAACGCACCTGTTGTACCGGTGCTCACCGGTATAACCGTAGCCTTTATAGTGGTTGCTATTATTTTTGTAATAGGAATTATGGCGATGGTTCGCCCTTTTGAGGAAGTCCCCGATACAGTTGCTCCGGAGCTTGTCGGAATGGACATTAACGAGGCAATTAAAAAATATTCCGGATTTGATATCGTTGTCGAATCTTCCTCATTCCATGAGCAGTACGACAAGGATATAATTTATGACCAATCCGTAAATTCCGGAATGGTTGTAAAAGAAGGCGCAACAATAAAGGTTAAAATCTCAAGCGGTATCCAGTATTTCAGCCTTTCGGATTATCGCAATTTTGAAGAAAACCAGGTATATAAAATCCTTACGGATAACGAAATAGAATTTAACACCGTTACCGAATATAATGACGAAATTCCCGAGGGATATGTAATTAAAACAGAACCCGGTGCGGATACTCAGGTCGATACAGGAACAGTTGTAGTTGTATATGTAAGCATGGGTGCGGAAAACACCTATACAACCGTTCCGAATGTAGTCGGTTATACCCTTGAGGATGCAAGAATGATACTTAACTCCGCAGGTATAAGAATAGGCAGCGTCCAAAGAGTTGAACAGGACGGTCAAAGCACAGAAGTCCTCAGACAGAGTATCGACAAAGATTCAATGGTACCAACAGGAACAACCATAGACCTCGTTATAGTAAAGGAAAAAGAAAGCAATACAAACAGCATGGAGCTTATGATCCCGCTACCGAATGTATCCACCGAGGTAAGAATGGAAGCAACTCTCGGCGGAACAACAATTATAAGCGAAACTCTTATACCGTCCGAAAAGCGTTTTTGGACAATAGCAGTTTCCGGTGAGGGTCTCGGAACCGTAAGTATCTACTATAACGGACAGCTTTACAGAGCCTATTCCGTAAACTTTACCGAAAAAACCTCCATGGTGGTTGCGGATAATTCCGAAAATTTCGGAGGATGATAAATATTGAAAGAACGCAAAATCAAAGAGGAACTTAACCAAACAGAAGAAAAAGACCTTCCGAAAGCGGAAGGTCTTATAATAAAAGCCACAGGGGGATTTTATTATGTCCGCTGTGGCGAAATAACCTATGAAACAAGGGCGAGAGGCGTTTTCAGAAAACGTGAGACATCGCCTCTTGTAGGTGACAAAGTAACAATATCGGTTCTTCCGAACGAAAAGGGCTATATCCATGAGATACATGAACGAAAAAATTCACTTGTACGCCCGCCCCTTGCAAACTTGGATCAGCTTGTAATGGTAATCTCAATAGCGGAACCGGTACCGAATATTCTTGTAATAGATAAGCTCATAGCCGTTGCGGAGCAACAGGGTGTAGAGCCCGTCATAGTCTTTACAAAATGCGACCTTGCAGACCCGAAACCCTATTCGGATATCTACCGCAAAGCGGGTTTTCGTGTTTATGAGGTTTGCGCTCTTGAGCACAAAGGAACAGAGCAAGTCTGCGAAATGCTCAAAGGAAAACTCAGCGCATTCTGCGGAAATTCGGGAGCGGGAAAATCAAGTCTGCTCAACGATATTTTCCCAAATCTTTTCCTTTCAACCGCTGAAATAAGTAAGAAACTCGGAAGAGGTCGTCACACAACTCGTCATACAGAGCTTTTCGAGCTTGAAGGAGGAGGATGGGTAGCCGATACACCCGGATTTTCCGCTATCGAAATGGAAAGAGTTGGTATTATCAGAAAAAATGAGCTCCAATACTGTTTCAGAGAATTTGAGCCATATCTGCTTAAATGCAAGTTTACCGGATGCAGCCATGTGTCCGAAAAGGGATGTGCAGTGCTTGAGGAGGTAAAAAACGGAAATATACCGGAAAGCCGCCATAAAAGCTATTGCACAATGTATGAAGAAGCAAAGCAAATAAAAGAATGGGAACTTGATAAGGATAATGGTTGAAACACAGGAAGAAAAATTTATAAGAATGACAGAAGGCCCTATCGGAAAAGTGATAGCAAAGCTTGCGGTACCCTGCATAATAAGTATGCTTGTAACCTCATTTTACAATATGGCGGACACATTCTTTGTAGGTCTGCTTAAAAGCAACTCCGCAACAGGAGCCGTGGGCGTTGCCTTTTCAATGATGGCGATAATTCAGGCAGTAGGCTTTTTCTTCGGACAGGGAAGCGGAAACTATATATCCCGTGAACTCGGAAAAAAGAATTACCGAGAGGCTGAAAAAATGGCTGCAACGGGATTTTTTCTTGCATTCATATCCGGACTTATAATTATGTTGGTCGGTGAGCTTTTTATTGAGGAGCTTGCAGTGCTCTTAGGCTCAACCGATACAATATTGCCCTATGCGGTGGAATACCTCAGCGCAATTCTGTTAGGAACACCTTGGATAACAACATCCTTTGTACTTAATAACCAGTTGCGTTTCCAGGGAAACGCAGCCTATGCAATGGTCGGAATAACCTTTGGTGCAATACTCAACATAGCCCTTGACCCGATTTTGATATTCACTTTTGATATGGGAATAGCGGGAGCGGGTTATGCAACCGTAATAAGTCAGTTTGTAAGCTTTTGCATTTTAATCTACGGAATGCAGAAAAAAGGCGGAATAAAGCTGAAGTTTTCAAACATAAGTCTAAAGTGGATATATTTCAAAAATATTTTTGAAGGAGGACTTCCGTCCCTTGCAAGACAGGGACTTGCCTCTGTTGCGACAATATCCCTCAACCATGCGGCAGGTCCCTTCGGTGATGAAGTCATTGCCGCAATGGGCGTTGTCCAAAGAATAGCGATGTTTGGTTCTTCCGCAATGATAGGTTTCGGCCAAGGCTTTCAGCCCTTTTGCGGATTCAATTACGGAGCGGGTCTATATAAAAGAGTTAAAAAAGGCTTTTATTTCTGCGTAAAAACCTCGGTTGTATTTCTTCTTATAATAGCAGCCGCAGGATTTGTTTTTGCGCCGGAGCTTATATCGCTTTTCAGAGATGACCAAAAAGTAATTGAAGTAGGAACTACCGCACTGAGATTACAGTGCGTCACATTTGTATTTCACAGCTGGGTTGTTCTCAGCAATATGACCACACAGGTAATAGGAAAAACAGTTCCGGCAACATTTCTTGCAACCGCAAGACAGGGACTTTTCTTTATTCCTGCGGTGCTCATACTTTCAAATTCAATCGGAGTTTTGGGAATACAGCTTGCACAGCCCATATCCGATATCGGTACACTTCTTTGTGCAATACCGATACAGCTTAAAGTCTTAAAAGAAATGGAAAATAAATCAACAATAAAAAAGGAGAATGAAAAAATGAATATTTGGCATGATCTTTCCCCCAAACGTGTTAAACCCGATGATTTTTTTGCACTTATTGAAATTCCCAAAGGCAGCAAAAATAAGTATGAGCTCGATAAAGAAACCGGTCTGCTCAAGCTTGACAGAGTTCTTTATACCTCTAC
>CAZEKU010000029.1:0-11112 GCA_964512935.1 uncultured Oscillospiraceae bacterium
AACGCACCGGTCATTGAAAAATGGCGGTGCGTTTTGTATTATGTTTATGAAAGGAGCTGATAATTTGATTATTGATATCGGTACAAAAATAAAGGCGCTACGCCTTTCGCACAAAATGACCCAGGAGCAGCTTGGAAATAGGCTTTCGGTTTCGGCGCAGGCTGTTTCAAAATGGGAAAGCGGAATTACAACTCCGGATATAGAGCTTTTGCCTGAAATATCCGTCCTTTTCGGTGTCTCAATAGATGAGCTTTTTTCAATGAGCGATGAAAACCGTATGGATAGAATTGAAAATATGGTTGAAAGTACCCATTTCATTCCTGAAAAGGATTTTTTCGATTCGGAGCGTTTTCTTAAAGAAAAAATATCCGACGGGAATTCAAAAGAACGAGCAGTTCTTATTCTTGCACAGCTGTATTCAAAACGAGCTTTTGAATACAGCGAACTTGCTCTTAAAACGGGAAAAGATGCTCTTATTTTAAATCCGGATGAAAAAGCTGCTCATAATGTGATTTTCGATTCCGAAAAAGGTCGTTATATTGATTATAATGTTTCAAATCATGTTGAAACGATTGATTTTTATAAGGATTTTATTGAAAAGCATCCTCAAAATCCCCGAACCTATCTTTGGCTCATGGATCTTCTTATTGAAGACGGTCGCACTGCTGAGGCTAAGGAATATCTTGAAAAGATGGACAGCATTGAGCACAGCTTTCGCACTGAGCTTTATTACGGTCTTATTGCAAAGGCCGAATGTGATCTTCCTAAAGCATTTGAGCATTGGAATCGCATGACGGATGAATTTGACGAATGGCTTTCCTGGAGCAGCAAGGGCGATATTTTCGCAAGATTATGCCGTTTTGATGAGGCTATTGAATGTTATGAGCACGCACTTGATATTCAGCCGAAACCTCGATATGTGGATATGCCCGAAGCTATATCGTTTGTTTCGGAAATCAAAGGCGATTATAAAAAGGCTGTTGAATACAGAAAACTTGCCATTGAAATTTGCAAAAACGAATGGGATATCGGTGAAGGCGAATGGATTGATATTCACAAAAGAGAAATTGAAAGACTTCTTTTAAAGATGAACTGATAGCAAAAAAATCCGTGCTCAAATTTGAGCACGGATTTTTTATTCGCTTATTTTTTTATAATGTTCTTTCATACAGCGGAAAGTTTCTTCGGAAAGATCGTGCTCAATTTTGCAGGAATCCTCTAAAGCGGTTTTTTCATCAACACCTATTGCCATAAGGAATTTTGATATAACTATATGTCTTTCGTAAATACTTTCGGCAATGGCTTTTCCCTTTTCCGTAAGAGTTATCAGATAATCCTCATCCATGTTTATATAACCGTTTTCACGGAAATTTTTCATGGCAACGGATACTGTGGGTTTCGAATGGCCAAGCTCGTTGCAGATATCTATTGATCGCACCTGACCGTTTCTTTTCTGTATCATAAGAATGGCTTCGAGATAATCTTCGCCGGACTGTCTTATCTGCATAATTGACCACTCCCCCTTTTCAGTATATATTTAATCTTACTATAAACTGCAAATTTTTGCAAGGGATTTGCGATTTAATTGTTTTTTAGAATACCGTTTTCGTCAACAGTTATATTCCATGAAAGCTCCGCAGCTTTTTTAGGAGAGGACTGTATTGCCTCCGCAAAGACATCAACTTTTTGATAAACGGTTTTTCCGTTTATGTCCTGATTCGTTTCGAGGATTATCGGTGAGCAGAGTATTTCCGTAAAGCTTTCCGGTGAAATTGCCTTATTGTAATAATAAGTTTGGCTTTCGCCTTCAAACCAACCGTTTTTAAGCTCTAAATTCAGCGGTTTCGACGGAATTCCCACAACATTCCCATCAAAATCCACCCAATATGAAACCAATTTAATGCGTATATAGGCATCGGTGTTTCCGGTGTTTTTTACTTTTATGGAATTTTTTCTATTTCCGTTATGGATTCCATCCGAATATTCTGCATCGTCAAAAAGCTCATATACCTCGCAGGAGACCTTTCCCGCCTCAAAGCTGTTATTGACCTCTGTTTTTTTGAACATAAAAGCTACAGTGACACCGATAGCCGCAGCTGCTAAAACCAAAACAGCGCTTAGCAGGAATATTTTCCTTTTGGACATATCGGTATCACTCCTTGTTCTTTATATTGTGGATGGGCTTACTGTTTCCACTGAGCCATTTTTCAAAAACAGCTTCCTTCTCATATGTGATTGAAACAGTTTGTCCCTCGCTTATTGCAAAAATTTGCGGTGCATCGTCATATCTCCATGACCATTCTGCCTGCTGTTCAATTTTGTAATTGCCCATTGGCAAATCCTTAATTGTAACACTTGCATTTCCGGTTATTGTCACAAAAAGCTCGAAAGAATCATCCGAAAGTGAGGTTATTTTATATACAAAAGTTTGATCGCCGTTGCTTTCGTCATTGCAATTATTCCTTGTTATAGTGACATTTCCCAATGCAGGAACAAATTTTGCATAGAAAATATTGGATTTAGGCTGAGGATTAAGGTTATTTATATCGGGTATAAGTCTATTTGTTCCCTCTTCAATTGTATGGATTTCTCCAACAGGGACAGTACATTCCTCATCTAAATACCAACCTTTAAAGGAATATCCTTCGTTTGCGGTAGGTGCAGAGCCTCTGAATCCTCCGGTACCGGTTTCGTTAGTTGCATCAAGAGTTCCTCCGCCTAAATCCCAAACCTTATACTGAACGGTATAGCTTAGAGGTGTATAGAAAAATACAATATAGTTTCCGCTGTTGTTGCTATGCAAAACCATACTTTTTGTTACATCCGAGGTGCAGCTGTAATTTGCAATATCCTTAGCTGTTGCTACAACTGTTGCTCCGTATTTTCCGTGTCCCCTGTCGGTATCTGCTAAAATACTGCCCTCCGGCAAATTTGAAAGGTCGGATATATCGGTTCCGTCAAGCAAATAATAAACGGCATAGCTTTGTGTGTTCCTTGTGTAGTAGATATACAGCTCCGAGCCGCTTCTATCCACATCAAAGGTAAAACTTCCGTTTGTAATTTCAAGTGCAGTTTCGCTGTTTGCGGTTTTAAGTTCAGCTGTATCTTTCGGGGTAAATCCGCTATATACTGTGGGCACAACACTTATTTTGTTTCCTATTTTAGCTATACCCTCTGTTACGGTTGAGCTTTCGGTATAACCCGAACCATCAAGGTTTTCAAGCATAAAATGCACTGCATAATAGGCATTTTCCGAGTTTTGGGTATAATAGAATGTCAAAACATTGTTTTTTGAGCCTACATAGTTTCCGCTGCTGTCTTTTTCGACAGAGATAATAAGCTTTTTATAAAAAGCATCCGCTATATAGTCGGTAACGGGTACAAAGCGTTCCGTTACAACGCCCATAGAAGTCCTTTTATTTGCAACACCGCTTCCGTTATCGCCTACTCCGTCAAGCGTAATCAGTGCATTTGTTTCCTTATAGCGATATTCAACTCTGTAATCTACGCTTTCGAGATAGACATATGTAAAGGTGAAAATATTATGTACCGGAACATCTTTATCCTCTTCATAGGCTATAGCTATTGAATGGCTCGAAAGAGTAGGATAATATCCGCTGTTGTAATCGCTGTAAAGCTGATTAAAAGGCTCTCCGGTTTTCGGTAAAAATGTTCTCATATTACCCTGATAGGCATATCCTTCGGAGGAATCGGCTATTTTCAGATGATAACCTTTATCCGATTCAAGATATACATAGGAACGGGTTTCCGTTCCTAGAGTTACTGTATATGAACGATTATCCGATGGCATTGCGCCTGCTGCTTTTTGAAGTTCGTTTATCCATGCGGAATTTGTTTCACTGTTTTCAAGAGCATAATGGATAATATAGGGCTGTGCAGATCTTGAGTTCCATTCCGCATAAATATTAAGATTTGATTTTATCGGAATATCAAGGGGTGTATATGCGTTTTTCTCCCCGTTTTTTATATAAAACCAACCGCTGAATTCAAAGCCTCCGTTTTCCGGATCTGCAATTGTTCCGAAAAGCTCACCATGTTTAACTTTTCGAGTTTCAATAGGTGCAACGCTTGTATCTCCGTTTTCATAGGCAACCATATCGTTATAGCTTTTAAAAAGGTTTACCGTATACACATTCGGTGTCCATTTTGCATATACATTACTGTTGCTGTTCGACATTTTTGAGCCGGGCACATATTCCGTTCCGTCATAGCAATTATGAGAGGTATACCATCCGCCGAATGTATAGGCATTTTCTTCAATTCCTTCGGGATAATTCGGGACTATATAATCCCCGTTTTCATCCAAAACAAATTTATCGAGAGTTGTTTTATATGGAACATCATCATATTTTTCATAATAGTCATTATAGTTATACATACCGAAACTATATAACTTTCGCTCATAGAAAAGCCTTAATGTATAGGATTCTCGCTTATCCTCTAAAATACCGTTATATATTTTTTCGGCACGGGAGCATTTATCCGTAAGGCCGCTTCCGATTTCACCTGCAAAATCAAATCCTACAAGAGAGCATTGTGTTTGGTGCTCTGCAGTTCTGTTGTCGTCACTTGTTACTACTTTTGCAGCAAGGTGATATATAACATTATTTGGTTCATAATAGTAATATATCCATCCATTTCCAAGGGTTATGGGTTCTTTTGAATTTTTAATAAGCTCCTCCTGCTCGGAACTCAAATTTCCCTCAAGCACGGGAACATAGTATTCATATATCCATTCTCTCGGAATATTCCAACTGAAACTTGCACCGTTATTAAAGAATGCAAGATAATAGTTAAGATAGGAGCTTACTGTTTCACCGTTTATGGTGGATACAGCAGTTATTGTTCTTTGAGTTTTTGTATCTTCTTCATAGCTGAGCTTTTTAGTTCCGCTTGTTCCCATATTTACGGATCCGAAAAGGATACCCTCATCCAATTTTTGATAGATACATTTTATTGTACTGTTTGCTTTTTGGAGTGAATAGTTTATTTTATATTCGCCATTCCAACCTGCAAGATAGGCATAGTTTCCCCATTCACCCTCGCCCATTGCATCTTTTGATTGACTGTGTGCGGGAACTTTTATGGGTTCAAACACATCCGTAGGCCAAAGTGTACTTAAATCTGCACCGTAACGAGCTGTTATATCGAAATAATAATATCTGTCGCCGTAATAGTCGTAATCTCCGCCATTATAGCCTTCTCCCGCCGCAGGATACATACCTGTTTCGTATTTTGTGCTCTTGAGCACCGGAAGTTCTTCGACATTTCCCCATTTATCGGTTCCGCTTTCATATTTTTTAAGGCTCTGCATAAGTTCGGAAAGGGTATAATCGTTTCCTTTGCCGTTAGGCCAATATGCACCGGTATTTTTATTGCCGAAACCATATGTACTTCCGCCGACAATACTGTATCCGCTTTTATACAAATTAGGGTACTGTACATCGTATGCGGCATTATATTCCTTTGCGTATACAAATCTTAAGGTATAATACTGTCTTGTATAATATATATTTAAAACTGTGGAACCATCGCCTTTTACGGTAACGGATTTATTTACGGATTCGGTTTTTTCCTTATCATAAATATAATGATTGAAACCCTGAGCATAGCAGCCGTCCGTATGGTCATGGGGATCCTGTATACTTCTTTCACCGCAAATAGGTGCATTATAGCGGAGCGTATCATTTGCTTCAACTATATCACCGGAATTTGCAGCATACATCTCGGTTCCGATATAGTCATACTCATCATCATCCGCATTTTGCAGCCAATATGCTACAGCATAGCTTGTGCTTGCTTCTTCCCAAACAGCTCGATACGTACAGCTTGTTTCGGGAACTGTGCTTGGTATATCGGAAAGGCTTTCGCCGTAATTTCCAAATTTATCCATAAGCTGCCAGCCTTTAAAATTATATCCTCCACGGATGGGTTCATTTACTAAAATAGGTGTACCGAAACGGGCATAGATAGGCTCTACTCCGTAGCCTCCGCAAAGGTCAAATTTTATCATACTGTAGTTTCGGTCATAATAACATTCAAAAACCGTTGAACCATCGCCTGCTACGCTTTGAGGATAGTGATAAAGCTTTGTAAAACCGGGTTTTTCAATGGAAAGCTCCGCATCCGTTATTATTGTTCCCGTTTCTGCACTTCCTACCCAATAAAGGGAATCGTCTTCCGTATAAAAATCATCGCCTATATTTTGGAAAAAATATTTTACCGCATAGTTTACTTTTATTGCCTTATAATATACATTTACGGTATATTCATTAGCCTCATAGCTTGCGGGGATATTTATTTCAACGGTATCTGCTAAAACATTACAGTTATCCGCATCACTTTCGGAGAGCATATTCGGATTATAATAGGGTCTGTAACCGATATATGTAGGAGAAACTACCGACTGAATATGCTCGCTACCCTTAGTTATTTGCGCAGTGTAGCTTGTATAAATCGGAAGTCCGGTTACAGCATCAAGATAATTTATTTTAACGGATACAAGATCGCTGTTGATAATTTCTGTGGTTTGAACAGCGTTTTGATTAACTGTATATACAAGATCCGTACCCTTACCGGTTTGTTCTTCCATAATCGCTTTTATTTCAACAGGTTCGGACACTCCCTCAAGAGAACCATCCCTTACAACAGCTCTTACATATGCACTTCCGAAATTATCTAAAACTCGGGAAATAAGTGCATTTGAAACCAAAAGATTTTTTTCGGTTTTGTCGTAAATATCCACCCAAAGTTCAGATTCTCTATCTGCAAGAATTTGCCACTGATAGGTGTAGTTACTGTTTTCGGGAGTGCAAAATGCGATTATTTCCGCCTTTTCCGACTGTAAAAGTTCAATTGTTTTTACCGCATTTCCATTTCTGTAAATGGAAACAGAAGGTTCGGAAACAGCATTTGCGGAAATTATAAATGATTGCAAAATGCTTGTAAGCATACAAAAACAAAGCAGTAGTGCTACTGCTTTTGTTGAAGCGCTATTTTTAAATTTTCCGAAATACTTGCTTTCCATAAAAACTCCGTTATCTTACTGCGTTATATGCTGCCTCGACACTTTCAAAGCCACCGTACTGCACCGCTGTTGCTTTTATATTTATTGAAATATTGTTCACAGCCTCTGCAATTTGCGATGCTGTAATTTCTTCGCTTACCTTTATTTTTCCTTCATTTGATATAACGGGAATTGATATTTTTTCTCCGGGTTCAACAACCGTATAATAAACCGTTGTTTCATCAGAATTAAAGCTTTCCCATGTGTTTTCAATCGAAAATTCCATCAAACCATTATAGCTGTAATTTGAACCATTTTTTACAAAGCCTTCGGTTTCAACGCTGAAAAACACATAGCAGGCAAGCTCGCTGCTTTCAAAATTGATCACCGCATTTTTCGTTATATCAACTCCGGGCACAACTGTCCATTTTACATCGCTGTCATATTCGTTTCCGTTTTCGGTTATATATAATTTCCCGAGCTTTGCAACTCTTGCGGAATCACCGCCTAAATCCGATTCAATATACTTTGAAACGGTGACATCCGTAAGCACAAATGAAATAAGAACAAGGCAGAGTAAATATATTTTAACGGGTATATTGAGCCTGCGCCCTTTTTTAGCCATCGGATGTTCACCTGCCTTCAGTTGTTTTTAGTTTCTGTTTTTTGCGGTAAAAGTAAAGCTGCACCGAGTATGAGCACTATTATCAACATTCCGAGGGGCGTTTTAATAAAGCCTATTGCTTTTCCCGCATTCGGTATTACAAGTACAACTTTTCCTATTATGCTTTCCTTTTCAATTTCATCATCGGGTGTATTATTTGCATCGCCCTTTGTGATAAAACCCGATTCTGTTTCTTCGATTATTCTATGGGTTACGGGTGTACCCGCTGTTTTATAGGTAACTATATCGCCGATTTCATAATTTTTTTGGCTTTTTGTAATTATGATATCGTTTGGATTTATTGCATCGGACATACTTCCCGTGAGCACCACTGCACTATGAAAACCGAATACGGTGACATACTGTTTTTTGAGCACGGTTTTTGTGAATATGGTGTATACCTGACAAATGAGCACCACTGCCAACAAGACAGTTATCAATGTACTGAACAGCTTTGAGCTTATTTTAATAATTTTTTTGAGCATAATTTCTTTTTCTCTCAATCGCTAAAATAATAAGGGTTACACCGCTTGTGAGCATCAAAATAAGGTAGAGCGTTATTTCCGTGTTAAAACCTGTATTCGGAAGCTCAGGAGTTATTTCTTCGCCGTTATCGGTTACGATAATATAAAATCCAAGTTCGATGTTTTCGGCATTTCCGTTTGCGGCATTATCCCCGAAATATGTATCTATGATATCCCGGTTTTCGGTATTTGTTGAGGATTCAAAGTTCCAAAACCAGGCGATATCAAATTCCTGCATATTTTTCGGAAAAAGTTCACCGCTTACCGCTCTTATCACATTTGCATTTTCCACATCTTTCGGCAGAGCATAGGTTTCGGTATCGCTGAATCCCTCGCCTGAAAGCTCGGAATAAATCGGCAGATTTCCTTCATTTATTTCATAAAGCACCGCTGTATATTGGATTTTTCTTCTTACATTATTTTGAAGGCGGATTATAATATCCTTTCCCTCTCCGGGTGCTACAACATTTTCTCCGTTGTCTGATTTGATATTCACATATTCGGGATCAAAAATATTTAGCATAGCAACACCGTCGGAATTCAGTTCGGTGTTTTTATCCCAAATAAGTTTTCCGCCGCTGTAAGTTATTGTATGTTCGGGTGAACGATTTTTACTTGCGTAAGTAACGCCTATGAATACAGGAAGCAGAAATATCTGCGCAATAAAAAGAATGAGCAAGGATGTAAAAATCCATGTCTGTAATTTTTTGTCTTTAAACATTTTCTGCTCCTTTCATAAAATTTTCCGGCATATATAAAAAGGGGTTTAGCGAAAAGCCTTTTTTATATAAGTCGGAAAGTCATCTGTGCCTGCCACACAGCACAGATGACTTTATTTGCTTAACTGTATCAGTCGATCTGAGTTACAGTGGTTTTAATTTCAAGGCTGATGGTTGCTGCGGAACCTGCTGCGGCCTGATCGCCGAGGTAGGTATCTTTAACATCATCATTTCCTTCAAAAGCCCATGCCCAAGATACAGCAATGGGTTTTACGGTTTCAACTGCGGAAAGATCGGTGCCGGCTGCATAATTCTTTTTGTATTCATCAATTTTTTCTTTGATTGCAGCTTCAAATGCGTCAGCACTCTCATAATCGGTGCCTTTAAGAGTTACAGGCTCGCCGTCACCGGTGATGGTGATTTCGAGAGGGCAATAGTATGCGCCGGTGCTATCTTTCCAGTTATCACCGAGTTCTACGGTTGCTTCATATTTTACTTCAACAGCTACTTCGGGAGTACCGGTGATAGTTGCGGAAACCATATCGCCTTTTGTACCGGGAGCGATTACTTTCTCGGTAGATACAACGGAGTTTGCAATAGCAGCAACAACATTTGCATCATCGGTTGCATAGGTGTCTGCAAAGGTGGTTCCGTTTGCGGTGATGGTTACACCGAATTTTGCGACTCTTGCGGAGTCGGTGCCTGTTTCGGAAGTCACATATTTTGCAAAGGTGCTTCCTACAAAGCAGGAGGTTACTAAAACAAGTGCAAGAAGAATTCCTGCGAGCTTGAATGTAGAATTGGTTTTTATCATTTCGATAATCTCCTTAATTTGATATTTTGCTATATTTAAGTGCTCCTTAATTTTACATCCGCAAAACATAAGCTTTCCCCTCTACGGACATAAAATGTGGCAGTTCGGAGCGCATCATATATTAGTTATTTTCACCATTCTTTACGGTTGCTTTTAAAGCTTCAAGCTCTGCTTTCAGCTTTTCATTTTCTTTTGCCTCTTCACTTTTTGTCTTGTTGCGACGAACAACATCAAAAATTATGAATACGCAAATCGGAACGCCTATAAATACAGCCATTCCGATGGGTTTCTGCAAAAACATTGCAAAATCACCGAGCATCGGTATACGGAATCTGTAAATTCCGATAATTGCCGAAGATGAAATAGGCGGATCCTCCGTATTGTTGGCATCGCCTTTTGTTATGTATTTTGTTTCACCGTTTTCATCGGTATAGATGCTCACTATTCTGTGGGTGATAATGGTTTTGTTTTCCATAAATGAAATGATATCGCCCTCTTTAAGCGAGGAAATATCCGGTTTTGTATCGAAAATAAGGTCGCCTACCTCGATATGATCCTCTGCATTTCCACTCATAGAGCCCGAAAGTACCACCATAGGTGTTACTCCGAAAACCGATGGCGGTGTATCGGGATTTACTGTTCCCTTTATAATTATTGTAAGGTTACAAATAAGCAAAAAAATAAAAACCGCACACAGGATGATTCCTACGACGGTTCCCGCTCTTTTTAAAACATTTTTGGACATAGCACTCCCCCTCCTTTCCCATTTTTTGTGTTTTTCGAATATTGAATCGACTTTTATTATGCCGAAATTTGATTCGATTTTAGATACAATCCCACTTCGTAGTATAGCAAAAATTGACAAAGAATACAAGACCAATCGGTCGAATCTGCACTATATCGGTTGTTTTTTATCACTTATACCAAATAAACTTGTTTTTTTGCAACTTTATATTATCTATTTTTATACTTAAAAACAAAAAGCGGACAGGTTTTGCTGCCCGCTTTTAATCTTCGGTAATAAATTATTTGTTCGATTTTCAAATAGTATCTTTCGGTTTCATAACCGTTAATAGTTTTCTGGGGCAGTGTATAACCACATTTTGATATAATTAGCACAATATACAGTATTGCCAAATTTGATTACATGTTAAGTATATGTTATAATTTCTTTAATAACACATGCGGAGGGATTAGTTTTGATTTCTGTTATTATTTCTGCAATAGAAAATGATGTTGAACGTAAGTTTATCGCAGGCATATATAGTAACTATTAAAATCGAAGAACATACTAAACCCACTATTTTTAAAAACACTGTAGAAAATAAATATATTTTTGTGTATTGTCAAGGAGGATGTAAAAT
>CAZEKU010000030.1:0-10808 GCA_964512935.1 uncultured Oscillospiraceae bacterium
GAAAGAGCGGAGTTTTTGTCTATAACAAGGGCCTTGCGCTCATTGAGATATCTAAACTTTTCATCACGCTGTTCACGGTTTTCAAGGAGCTGTGCAATGGCGTTTTCGATATTTTCAATATCCTTTCGGATAATTGCCATATCAAGTGCAAGGGTGGAAATTTCGGAATTATTTTTATTCTCCTTTTGAGCAATTTCCGAGAGTTTGTTTTCGGAAAGGCTGAGCTTTTTAAAGAGAGAATTTTTGTGCTCGGAGTTTTCCTCAGTGAGCTTTTCATATTCCGCAATACGCTTTTTCGCATCTTCGATTGCGTTTTCGAGAATTGTGCGCTGAGTTTCAGCCTCGGAACCTGCTGCGGTTGCATCGGAAATCTGCATAAGAAGGCGTTTCTTTTCGCCTTCTGCACGGATTTTATCCTCGGAAAGGGTGCGAAGTTCGCTTTCGGTTGCAAGGGAATCCGCATCCATTGCGGAAATTTCCTCTTTAAGCTTTATGTAATCGGAATCGCTGTCGGAAAGAAGTTTTTCGGCAGCGGAGGCCTTTTTAAGAAGATCATCAATCTCCTGTTTTCTTGAAAGAAGACCTGCGGATTTTACGCTTGAACCACCTGTTAAAGAACCGCCTGCGTTTACAAGCTGACCGTCAAGGGTTACAATTCGGAATTTGTATCCGAATTTTTTTGCAATTGAAGTTGCGCTGTCAAGATCTTCTGCCACAACAATTCTTCCGAGAACGGATTTTACAACTCCGTCAAATTTAGGATCGTTTTTAACAAGATCACAGCCGACACCGATAAATCCGTCACAATCCGAAAGGCCTTTTTCATCAAGGCGGTTTCCCTTAATTGTTGTGAGCGGGAGGAAGGTTACCCTTCCTCGACCCTGTTCTTTAAGAAGGCGAATTGCCTTTTTAGCAGCGTCCTCATCGGTTACAACAATGTTTTGAAGGGCTGCGCCGACGGCGGTTTCAACAGCAAGGCTGTATTTCGGGTCAACGGAAAGTATTTTTGAAACAGGTTCAAGAATTCCTCTAAGGGCACCGGATGCACCTTTGTCGAGAACGAATTTAACGCTTGGGCCAAAGCCCTCCATATTGCGTTCAAGGTCCTGCAAAAGCTTTGCTCTTTGAGCAAAGGAATCTGCCTCGCGCCTAATTTTATTGCGTTTTTCATCCATTGCCGCAAGCTGATTTTTGCGAAGGTCACGCTTCATCTGCATTCCGGCTTTAGTGTTGTTTATGCTTTCGGTTTTATCCTCAATTTCCTCAAGAAGGTCGTTGACCTCCATAAGCTCTGCCTTGTATCCGTCAATAAGCGCAAGCTTTTGATTTGCGGAAAGGGAAAGCTGCTCAAGGCGCTCGGTATACTGTGTTTCATCGTTTTTTGCGGTTGCAAGAACAACGCTTATATGGCGAAGTTCGTTATCCGCTTTTGAAATTTCCTCATCAACCGCAATCTTCTCGCTGTTTGCAAGAGATTTTTCCTCAAGAATCTCTTTTTCGGTAAGGCGGAGCTGATTTTCCTTTTCGGAAAGCTTTTCTGCCTCAAGATTTTTGTCCGAAAGCTCTTTTTTGCGAAGATTGATGGTAAGCTCATTTTCGGAGGAATCCTCGGAAAGGGAAGAAATTTCCTCATCAATACGGGAAATTTCGGATTTATTATGCTCAATATCGTTAAGAGCAACCGCAGCTTTTGCGGTAAGCTCACCGATTTTTGCATCGTTTTGACTTATGAGATCACGCTTTTCGGTGGTTGAAAAATCAAGTCCGCGAATCTGCTCATAAAGGGCATTTATGCGGTTTTCCGCATCGTTATAATCGGAATCGAGAGAATCGTATTCACTTTGATAAACACCGATGGAGCTGTTTTGCTCAGCAAGCTGACTTTTAAGCCTTCTTAAAGAACGCATCCAAACGGAAATTTCAAGGGATTTTTTCTCATCTGCATATTCGAGGAATTTTTTGGCCTTTTCGGATTGTTCCAAAAGGGGTGCAACCCTTTCCTCAAGTGCGGAAAGGTTATCGCGAAGTCTTAAAAGGTTATCGTCAGCCTTTGCAAGATTTTTTTCAGCCTCATCCTTGCGGTAGCGGAATTTTGAAATTCCGGAGGCCTCCTCGAAAATTTCACGGCGCTGATTAGGTTTTGCGCCTACAATTTCGGCAATTTTGCCCTGTCCTATAAGAGAATAACCATCTTTTCCGAGACCTGTGTCCATAAAAAGCTCGTTGATATCTTTAAGACGGCAGGATTTATCGCCTATTCTGTAATCGGATTCGCCGTTGCGGTAATATTTTCTTGAAACAACAACTTCGTCTGTATCAAGAGGAAGGGAGCGGTCGGTGTTGTCAAAGCAAATTCTTACCTCGGCAAAGCCATGAGCATGGCGAAGATGGGTGCCGTTAAAAATAACGTCCTCCATTTTTCCGCCACGAAGTGCCTTTGTGGACATTTCACCCAAAACCCAACGCACTGCATCGCTAATATTACTTTTTCCGCTGCCGTTAGGGCCTACAACTGCGGTCATTCCTCGTCCGAAGTTAAGACGGGTTTTGTCCGGAAAGGATTTAAAGCCGGAAAGCTCAAGATATTTAAGAAACAAGTTTTCACTTCCTTGTTTTAAGAATCAGTTTATCAGAAAAAATTTGAAGGCATTACCTCAAAATCGCCCGGAGAAAGCTCCTTTTCGGGAACAACCTTTATCTCGTAGCCGAGATTTTGCCAATGTTCAATATTGCTGCGGTGCTGCCCGGTGCATTTTGATATTTCGGAGGGCGCAACCTTGAGCACATAGCTGCCATGGGGAAGTCTTGTGAGCATGGGTGCGATTTTTTTGCGGAAACGAATTGTTTCGCAAAGCTCACGGAAAGCAGGATGATATGGCCCTGCAAGAAGATTTTCCTCAAGGGAAATTTCGGAATGGAGTCCGAGTTTTATTACCTTTATTTTATAAAGCTCAAAAACATCCAAAAGCTCCGCACATTCTGCGGCAGCCTCATCAACGGTTTGAGGAACATATTCGCCCTGCTCAAACCACCTTGCCATAAGAGTGTTTTTGAGCACGAGAGCGGGATAAATTCTCATTGTATCCGGTTTAAGGGCTGCAAACCTTGCGGCTGTGAGCATATCGTCATCCTTAGTCGAACCGGGCATACCGGTCATCATCTGAAGTCCAAGCGAAAAGCCTGCATCTTTAATCAGTTTTGAGGCATTTTCGGTGTCCTCAAAACGATGTCCGCGCAGATTTTTTTCAAGAACAGAATCGTTGCAGCTTTGAGCACCAAGTTCGATTGAGGTGACACCGTAATTTTTAAGGAGCGTGAGCACCTCATCATCAATGGCGTCCGGACGGGTGCTTATTCTTATCCCAGAAAAGGCACCTCGGTCAACCCATTTCTTCGCAGGTGCAAGAAGGCTTTCCATAAGCTCTCTCGGAATCATGGTAAAACTGCCTCCGAAAAATGCAATTTCGGATTTTTCCGCAAAGCCATGCAGCTCCCTTGCTGCTTTTTTAAGGGTTTTATCAATTTCCTCCGGTGTGGGAATCGAGCTTTCACCGGTTATTGAATTTTGGTCACAGAATGAGCACCGATGGGGGCATCCCACCATCGGAACAAAGAATGCTACATTTGCGTGTTTCATCGACCCATCAACTCCAAAGCCTCTTTGGCAGCGTGCTGCTCGGCATTTTTCTTACTTTTGCCGATTCCATGGCCGATTACATTGCTGTTGAGCATGACATCAACTTCAAAGCGCTTATCGTGGTCGGGACCGCTTTCGCCCACAAGAATATAGGAAAGTCTTTCTTCGGGATTTTTCTGGATTATTTCCTGAAGGAGGGTTTTGTAATCCTTAAAGGGTGCGTTTTCAACATGTTCGAGGGATTTTTTTACAAATCTGAGCACGAGCTCCGTTGCAGGTTCAATTCCGCCGTCAAGATAAATTGCGGCGAGCACCGCCTCGAAAGCATCTGCAAGAATTGAGGGTCTTTCACGACCGCCCATAAGTTCTTCACCATGTCCAAGACGCAAAAATGAACCGAGTTCAAGCTCATTTGAAAAACCGCAAAGGGATTTTTCACATACAAGAGAGGCGCGGAGCTTTGTAAGCTCGCCCTCCGGAAGTTTTGTATAGTTTTCGAATATGTAATCGGAAACTATGATGCTCAAAACCGCATCACCGAGAAATTCCTGACGCTCATTATAAGGAACATGTTCCTTCGTTTCGTTTGAAAAGGAGGAATGGGTCACACCGGTTTCAAGAAATTTGATATTTTTAAACTTGTATCCGAGTTTTTCTTCAAGAAGAGAAAGTTCTCTGCTGCTCATTGATCTTTTTCCTCCTTAATTTTTGCCATTGCTGCGGAAATAGTTCCGTTTATATCGGTTTCCACAAAGATTTTTGCCTGTTTAATAGCGTTTTTAAACGCAACGGGATTGCTGTTTCCATGTGCCTTTATAACGGGTTTTGCAATTCCGAGAAGGGGTGCGCCACCCTTTGCGGAGGCATCCATCTTGTTTTTAAGACCTTTTATGCCGTCTTTAAGGATAACTGCACAAAGTTTTGTGAAAAGGTTTTTTGTGAGCATGGATTTGAGCATTTTTCCAAAGCCCTTTCCAACGCCTTCGATTGTTTTGAGCACGATATTGCCCGTCCAACCGTCTGCGACGGCAACATCGCAAAATCCTTTGGGAACATCCCTTACTTCGACATTTCCGATGAAATTATAATCGGCTTTTTTCATAAGCTCGAAAGCGGATTTTTGAAGTTCGGTGCCCTTACTTTCTTCAACACCTATATTGATAAGTCCGACAGTCGGATTTTCGATACCCTCAACGCTCTGCATATAAACCGAACCCATAAGTCCGAACTGATTGAGCATTTCGGGACGGCATTCCACATTAGCTCCGAGGTCGAGGAGCATATAGTCGTGCTCAAGTCCGGGAATTACAGATGCAAGGGCGGCACGCTTTATTCCCTTTATGCGTTTTACAATAAGGGTTGCTGCAACAACTATTGCACCGGTGGAGCCTGCGCCCACATAGGCATCGCCCTTGCCCTCACTTAAAAGGGTAAGTCCAGTTACAAGGCTGCTTTCCTTGTATTCTTTAAGGGAGGAAGTAGGCTCTGCGCAAACGGGCATTACAAGAGGAGCGTCCACAAATTCAAAACCCTTTGTGGGGATATTCTCCTTTTTGCAAAGCTCTTTCATTTCAGCTTCATTTCCCACAGCGATTATTTCAACACCAAGCTCCTCAACTGCCATTTGAGCACCTTTAAGCGGAGCAAGGGGTGCATTATCGCCACCGTACATATCTACAATAATTTTCATAAAATCGCCTCCAATGCGGCAACCGCCCTTTGAGCTGAGGCAAGATAGCGCTCGTCCTTATGGCGGATTTTGGTGGGGAGAGGGGGAAGAAGTCCCATATTTGCGCCCATGGGCTGGAAATTTTCCACACTCTCATCGGTTATATATCCTACCAAAGCACCGAGCATGGTGAGTTTCGGTAAGATAAGGGGGGATTCTCCGTTTAAATAGCGTGCGGCATTTATGCCTGCAAGAATACCTGTTGCGGCAGATTCGGTATAGCCCTCTACACCTGTAAACTGTCCTGCAAAAAAGAGTCTTGGGTCAGTTTTAAGTGAAAGATTTTCATTTAAAAGTCGGGGAGAATCCATAAAAGTGTCACGGTGCATAACACCATAACGAAGAAATTCGGCATTTTCAAGTCCGGGTATCATTGAAAATACCCTTTTCTGCTCACCGAATTTAAGGTTGGTTTGGAAACCGACAAGGTTATACATAGTGCCTTCGGCATTTTCACGGCGAAGCTGAATATTAGCCCAGGGGCGACGACCCGTATGGGGGTCGGTAAGTCCAACAGGGCGGAGCGGCCCGAAACGCAGAGTATCGTGACCACGGCTTGCCATTATTTCAACGGGCATACAGCCCTCATAAACCTTGGGGTCTGCAACATCGAAATCGTGGAGGGGAGCTCTTTCGGCGTTTACGAGAGCATCGTAGAAAGCATCATACTCGTCCCTTTCCATGGGGCAGTTTACATAGTCCGCCTCACCACGGTCATATCTTGCACCCATAAAAACTCTGTCCCAGTTTATGGAATCTGCGGAAACAATAGGAGCCACAGCGTCATAGAAGGAAAGAGTTCCGCCGAAATGTATGCGGAGTTTTTCCGCAAGGGCATCGGAGGTCAAAGGGCCTGTGGCAAAAATTACAACACCGTTTTCGGGGATATCGGTAATTTCTCCATGGACAATTTCAATATTCGGGTCGGATTTTATTTTTTCGGTTATATATTGGGAAAAAAGCTCACGGTCAACCGCAAGGGCGCCCCCTGCTGCAACAGCAGTTTTTTCGGCAGCCTCCATTGTAATTGAACCGAGCATACGCATTTCTTCCTTTAAAAGACCTGCGGCGGAGCCGAGTCTTTGCGCCTTTAAGGAGTTTGAGCACACAAGCTCTGCGAAATTTTCGCTTTTGTGTGCAGGGGTATATTTTTCGGGTTTCATTTCGCAAAGGCGAACGGAAAATCCGAGGGTGGAAAGCTTATGTGCAGCCTCACAGCCTGCAAGGCCTGCACCGATAACGGTTATTTTTTCACTCATTTTGCTGCCACCGCTCTTTCGTAATCACATTCGGGATTGGAGCAATAAATTTTTGCATTGCGACCCTTTTTTGAAAGAAGGGTTTTTCCGCAGGTGGGACATTTTTCGGTTGTAGGTTCATCCCAACTCATAAAACCGCAGGTGGGGTTATGCTCACAGCCATAATAGGTCTTTCCGGTTTTGGATTTTTTGGAAAGAATTCTTGCGCCGCAGAGGGGACATTCTCCACCGGTTTCCTTGACAATGCGTTTGGTATTTTGACATTCGGGATATCCCGGGCAGGCAAGGAATTTTCCGAAGCGTCCGGTTTTAACTACCATTTTCCTTCCGCATTTTTCACATACCACATCCGTTTCCTCCTCAGGAACACGGATTTTTTCGCTGCCCTGATTTTTTTGAGCAAGCTCAAGGGACTTTTGGAAATCCTCATAGAATTTTTTCATCATCTGAACCCAATCGGTGGTTCCGTTTTCAACCTTATCGAGATCCTGCTCCATTTTTGCGGTGAAATCCACATCCACAATATTGGAAAAATGCTCGGTAATAAGATCAACGGTAACTGTGCCAAGGGCAGTTGGTTTAAGGGCTTTGCCCTCTTTTTCAACATAGTTTCTGCTGAGGATTGTTGTGATAATAGGTGCATAGGTTGAAGGACGGCCTATGCCGTTTTCCTCAAGCGCCTTGATAAGAGATGCCTCATTATATCTTGAGGGCGGTGCGGTAAAATGCTGATTCGGTTTAATTTCACGAACTTTAAGCACATCGCCGGAGCTTGCGTGTTTCGGGATAGAGGATTTTTCCTCATCGCCATAGGGATAAAGAATTGAGAAACCGTCAAATCTTACGGAGAAACCGCTTGCCTTAAAGCCATAATCGCCGGATTTGATATCTATTGAAACGGTATCATAAAGGGCGGCAGCCATTTGGCTTGCGATAAATCTGTCCCAAACAAGCTTATAGAGTTTATATTGTTCGGGGGAAAGGCTCTCCTTCAATCTGTCGGGAGAAAGTTCGGGCATGGTGGGACGAATTGCCTCATGTGCATCCTGTGCGCCCGCCTTTGTTTTATATGCCTTTGCACCCGTTGCAAGATATTCTTTTCCGTAAGTTTGTTCGATATAAGCGGCTGCGGCCTGCTTTGCCTCCTCGGAAATTCTGAGAGAGTCGGTTCTCATATAGGTTATAAGACCCACTGCGCCCATTCCGGGAATATCAATACCCTCATAGAGCTCCTGAGCAATACGCATGGTTCTTCTCGGTTGGAAGCTGAGTTTAAGGGAGGCTTCCTGCTGAAGGGTAGAAGTTATAAAAGGCGGAGCGGGTTGCTTTTTGCGAACGCTCTTTTTAATTGCGCCTACGGTAAAGGGATTGCCTTTAAGCTCCTCAACAATTGAATTTGCCTCATCGCCGTTTTTAATTTCGATTTTTTCACCGTTTTTGGTTTGGAGCTTTGCGGAAAAGGAGCTTGTTTCGCCCTTTTCACAGAGTTTTGCATCAATGGACCAATATTCTTCGGGCTTAAATGCCTCAATTTCACGCTCACGGTCAACAATAAGCTTTACGGCAACGGATTGAACACGACCTGCGGAAAGGGAGGAGCCTCCACGGATATTTTTCCAAAGAAAGGGGCTGAGCTTATAGCCCACAATTCTGTCGAGAATACGGCGACCCTGCTGTGCATTTACAAGGTCGGTGTCGATAGTTCTCGGAGCGGACATACCCTGTTCAACACCGAAATGGGTAATTTCGTTAAAGGTAACACGGTTTTGAGCATCAAGGGGAAGTCCTAAAAGTTTTGCAAGGTGCCATGAAATTGCCTCTCCTTCACGGTCAGGGTCCGTTGCGAGATAGACATGCTCTGCGGCAGCAGCCTGTTTTTTAAGGCTGCGAACAAGGTTTTCCTTGCCGGATATGAGAATATACTGTGGGGTAAAACCTTTTTTTACATCAATTCCGAGGGTTGTTTTAGGAAGGTCACGGACATGACCCATTGATGCAACAACGGTAAAATCCTCACCGAGATATTTTTCGATTGTTTTAGCTTTAGCAGGAGACTCCACAATAACAAGGTTCTTAGCCTTTTTAGCGGAACTTTTTGCTGTTTTGGTTTCTTCTGTCGTAATGATTACCTCCTAAATAAGAGTTTTACGCAATAATAAATCTCCTTCCGGAAACGGGAACAATAAGTCCGAGGAGCTCAAGCTCCGTAAGACTTACCGCAACCTCCGGAGCGGAAAGTTTTGTAAGCTCGGAAATTTCATCCGAGCGTTTTGGAACTCTGTCAAGTATATTGTAAATTGAAAGTGCATTTTTTGAAAGACCCGAGGGCGGTGCCTTTTTAACAGGCTTTGCAGCCTTTTCGGTATGCTCTGCTACGGGTTCGGATTTTTTCTTTTTACTAACCTTTTGAATTTTATCAAGGCTTAAACGGGAAAGATATTCACCGTCAAATTCCGTAAGGATATCTTTTGCATCCGCAACGGGAATTGCCCCGTTTCTTAAAAGTCTGAAAGTGCCTTGAGAGGTATAGCGGTTTACATCTGCGGGAACAGCAAATACCTTTCGTCCCTGTTCAAAAGCAAGGTTTGCGGTGATTGATGTTCCGCTTCGTGCAGCAGCTTCTACCACACAAACTCCGAGGCTCATTCCGGAAACAATTCTGTTTCTAATGGGGAAAAAGCTTGAGCGGGGCTCATCATCCGGGATAAATTCGCTTATTACAGCACCGTTTGCGGCAATAAGCTCTTTAAGCTCAACATTTTCTGGCGGAAAGGTTTTACAAATTCCACAGCCCTGTACCGCAACGGTTTTACCTCCTGCGGCAATACAGGCCTTATGCGCTGCGGAGTCAACTCCTCCGGCCATTCCGGATACCACAAGTGCGCCTGCACCGCCGAGACCTCCGGCGATTATCTTTGACATTTCGTTTCCGTAATCGGTTATGCGCCTTGTTCCTACAACCGCAATGGCGGGTTCCATATTAAGGCAGCTTTCGTCACCGAGCACATAAAGCACAGCCGGTGCAGATTTTATGTTAAGAAGATTTTTCGGATAAAATTCGGATTCCTTAGTAAGAATTTTTGCACCGTAATTTTGAGCGGTTTCCACTGCTCTTTTTGCAACATCAAGGCTTGTAGCACGAATACGCAAAGCGTCATCCGAGCGCATACCTTTTACTTTTTGAATACCGAGATCACCTGAGAGGAAAAATTCCTCCGGGTCGGGGAAAGCCCTGAGTATATTGTCGATAATTTTGTTTCCGGGCTGAGAAGCAATACTAAGCCAAACCCAATGTTCAAGACTCATTTTCGGGGCCTCCTTTTATTATTTCTGCATAGCTGCGGAATATATCATAATTGCGGCAGCCGATGCTGCATTAAGGCTTTCTGCTTTACCGGGCATAGGAATCATAACTGTGTTGTCACAGCTTTCGATAACGCTTTTTTCAAGACCGTTGCCCTCGTTTCCTATAAGCACGCAGGATTTTTCGCTGAACTTTACATTCGGAAGGAGAAGGGCATTTTCTGCTAAGGCGGAAGCATAAGTTGTTATTCCCGCATTTTTAATAAGGGAAAGAGCTTCGGCCGTTTCAGAAAATACCTTTATCGGAAGACGGAAAATACATCCCATTGTTCCACGAAGTACCTTAGGGGAAAAGCTGTCGGCACAGCCGCAAAGGAAAACTCCATTTACGCCCATTGCCTCACAGGTTCTTAAAATTGTACCGATATTACCCGGGTCCTGCAAATTCGAAAGAAGTACAAAAACGCCGTTTTTATTTAAATCAACGGGTTTTTCGTTCATTTCGCAAACCGCAAAAACTCCCTGTGGAGTTTTTGTATCGCTTATTTTTTCAGCGACATTTTCGGTTATATTATACACCTCTTTTGCCTCGGAAAGAAGGAGAGAAAGGTATTCGGGATACTTTTTTTCGGCTTCTTCTGTGACAAAAAGGCGAAGGACTTTGCTTCCGCTTTTGCAAGCTTCGGAGCAAAGCCTTGCACCTTCAGCTACAAAAAGTCCACTTCGTTTTCTCGCCTTTTTATCAGAAACAAGCGCTGCGGCTTCCTTTATTAAAGGGTTTTCACGACTTGAAATAAGCATAAAGTCCTCCTTATTTTGGTAGATTTGGAAGGAACTGTATTAAAATTCCTCCGCTGAAATTATCTGTAAATAAAGCAAT
>CAZEKU010000030.1:10820-11065 GCA_964512935.1 uncultured Oscillospiraceae bacterium
AGCTAATTGATAACTCGGGCGTTTATTGTAGGAATTAAAGAGCTGCTTTTGCCTGTGCGCAAAGAGCTGCAAAGCCTTCTGCATCATGGATTGCCATTTCGGAAAGCATTTTTCTGTTAAGGGTTACACCGGATTTTTTGAGACCGTTCATGAAAGTGGAATAGTTCATGTCGTTCATTTTGCAGCCTGCGGAAATTCTGGTGATCCAAAGTCTTCTGAACTCTCTCTTTTTCTGTTTTCTGCCG
>CAZEKU010000031.1:0-10752 GCA_964512935.1 uncultured Oscillospiraceae bacterium
AAAGCGATTTTAAGTGCAGAAGGCATACCGCCTTTGTTTGCAGCGTTGGTGGTACGGACGTTTGCATCGGTTGCTGTTTTCATACCAATGTAACCTGCAAGGACAGAGAATGCAGCACCGAAGAGGCATGCAACTGCAGCAAATACGTCAATGAAGATTGCTACAACAAGAAGGAGTACAACTGCAAAAGCAGCTACCATTTTGTACTCACGGCCGAGGAATGCCATAGCACCCTCACGAATATAGCCGGAGATTTCCTTCATTCTGTCGTTGCCTTCATCCTGCTTTGCAATCCAGCTTTTAAGCATGAGAGCAACAGCAAGAGAGATGACACCGATTACGGGAACAGCATAGAGAAGTTTTTCCATAAGCTTTGTTCACTCCTGTTCGTGATTCTTAATTTTGGGCATTTTGCCCATTGTTGTATGTCAACAACTCATTATACATATTATTAGGGAGTTAAGTCAAGCAAATATTAAAAATTTAGCCAAAAAATATTCAAAATTTGTTACAATTATGTAAAAGAGCAAAATTTGTAAAGTATTAAAAATTAACAAAACCATTAACCGATAGGAAAAAGTCGGTTAATGGTTTATAGAAATTGCACTATTTTGAAGAAAGGGATTTTTTGATTTCCTCAAGCCACTCGATTATTGCAAATCTAAGCTCATATCCATTTCCTCTGATAAAATCTGAATTTTTACCGTATTTATAGAAAGCGTCTTCGGCACCCGGAATACAAAGTGCAGGATACATAACGCACCACCAGTTTTTCCCTTCGCCGTTTCCTATAATTATTCGTACTGTATCATAGTCTCCTGCAGGAAGTGCAAAGCTGTCGTAGCTCCTTGTTTCAAACCACATTTTTGTAATTTCTATTTGAACGGGATAATCAAATCCCTCTGAAATAATTGTATTTTCTGCGATGGATTTGATTTGATCGGTTGAATATTTTGCGGTTTCAACAGCTTGAGTTTTACCGTTAACTTCCGCAAAAAGCTCGCCGGTTGCACTAAGTACTGCATCACGAACTTTAATCTTAAGTGCTTGATCTTCATCACTGTCGGAATTAGCTATAATATGAAGTCTAAGGGTTTCGGAACGAATATCGTTGCTTGCCGAAACAGTTCGTTCAACCATTGAGGTAAACATTGTAATAACTATTCCGATTAAAAGAATAGCCTCAATGCCCTTCATTTTTTTACCTTTTGAATATGCGTTATATCTGTAAAAACTCATTAAAAAATCCGCCTTATGCTTTTGTTGAATAGAGCATGGGCGGATTTCGTTGTTTTTATTCATTTGATAGTGATAAAATCAATTTTATTTTTGTTATCGATTATCACTTTCATTATGTCATCAAATGAAAGAAAAATTGTTGATGTGTTTTGATTAGGATGGACTCCGACTTTTTGACAATTTTTAAATTCATTGTCGATGATAAACTCAACCGAAGACGAAAGGTCATTTATCACACCAAGAGGTGAAACAGATCCCTTTGTAAGTCCAAGGTATTTATAAAGTCTTTCTGCACTTCCGAAACTTGTGTGTTTAATGCCAAGCTCGTTTTCTATTTCTGAAAGATTAGTATGTTTATCGCCAAAAACAAAAACAAGAAAGTGTCTGCGGCCTTTGTTATCACGGAGAAAAAGATTTTTTCCTACAATGCCTAAGTCGGAAATTCCAAGGAGCTTCATTTCATCCATAGTATAGACAGCAGGATGGTCAAAACGTTCATAAGATATTTTCAGCTCTGAAAGTTTTTCATAAACGGAAGCACTTTTATCAATTTGAACGCCATATTCTGTAGGTCTTGAAATATAGACGAAGTCATATTTTTTCGAAAAAGATTCTTTTGCAACAACAGCTTTTTCTAAAGAATCAAAAATTCCGAAAACAGCACTTCCGCTTCCCGTCATTATAGATCCCAAAGCTCCGAGCTTGAGCATTTGCTCTTTGATATCACCGATAAGCTGAGGACAAACTGCGTGCTCAAACACATTGTACATACTGTCACAAAGTGAAGAAAGGTCATTTTCTTCAGTGGAAGAAATAATATTTTTTGAAAAACGGTGCTCAAGCAATTCGAGATGGTGCTCATCATAATATTTGTAAATTTCGGGCGTGCTCATACCTATTGGAGGTTTAACTGTAACGATCCAACAATCTGGAATTTTGGAGAGTTCAGACAATTTCTCACCGACACCACGAGCAAGCATAGTTCCGCCCTTTATTGAAAAAGGAACATCGGCACCGCATTTTGCACCGATTTCGCATAGTTCATCTTCGGAGAACGGTTCATCAAAAAGCAGATTGAGTCCAAAAAGAACTGCTGCCGCATCGGCACTTCCACCTGCCATTCCAGCTTCTTTTGGTATACGTTTATCTATCTCTATAAGAACTCCGGAATTTATTTGGCTTTTTTCAAAAAACAGCGTAGCAGCTTTATAAGCAATATTCGAGTCGCCGTTTATACTTTCATCACTGCATGTTACTGCGATATGATCTCTCTTGGATAATTTTACATAATCAAAGAGATCTATAGTTTGCATAACGGATTCAATCTCATGATATCCGTTCGGAAGTTTTCCTATAATATCAAGAAAAAGGTTTATTTTTGCAGGAGCTTTAATGCTTATGCTGTCCATTATTTGAGCTCCTCAAGGAATTCCTTGATTCGTTTAGTGGCTTCCATAAGATGATCAAGAGAATATGAGTAGGAAACTCTGACAAAGCCTTCTCCGGAACTGCCGAAAGCATTTCCCGGCACAACTGCTACTTTTTTGCTGTGAAGCAGTTTTTCACAGAATTCCTCAGAGCTGAGCCCTGTCGACTTAATACATGGGAAAACATAGAATGCTCCTTCGGGAGTAAAACAATCAAGACCCATGTCGTTAAAAGCTTTAACGAGAAAACGTCTTCTCATATCATATTGCTTTTTCATTTCTTCAACTTCGTTATCGCAGTCTCTCATCGCTACAACAGCAGCATACTGACTTGTAGTAGGAGAACTCATAATAGCATATTGATGAACTTTAAGCATCTGTGAAATTATGGGAGAAGGTCCTGCAACATAACCGAGTCGCCAACCGGTCATAGCATACGCCTTTGAAAAACCATTAACAATAATGGTGCGTTCTTTCATACCGTTTATTTCGGCTATGGAAACATGGCGTTCTCCACCATATGTGAGTTCTGCATAAATCTCATCGGAAAGAACCATTATGTCGGTTCCTCGGAGAACTTCGGCAATTTCTTCAAGATGCTCTCGTCTCATAACAGCACCGGTAGGGTTATTAGGAAAGGGAAGTACAAGCAGCTTGGTTTTTGGGGTTATTGCTGCACGAAGCTCATCTGCGGTAAGACGAAAATCGTTTTCACGCTTGGTTTCGATAGTTACAACTTTACCGCCTGCAAGACGACATATAGGATCGTAGCATACAAATGACGGAATAGGTAAAAGCATTTCATCTCCATTATCAATAATAGAGCGAATAGTTAGATCAATAGCTTCTGAACCACCTACAGTGATAAAAATGTCACTTGTGCTATAATCAAGGTTGAATCTGCGTTTAAGATATTTTGATGCCTCCTGACGAAGCTCTATAAGACCTGCGTTTGCAGTGTACCATGTTCTTCCTTTTTCAAGTGAATTGATACCTGCTTCACGGATATGCCAAGGTGTTTTAAAATCGGGTTCACCGATGGTCAATGCAATAACATCTTCTACTTCTGCGGCAAGGTCAAAAAATTTTCTTATTCCGGAAGGTTTTAATTCGGAGACCTTTTCGGAAAGTACACGACTATAATCAATCAATGTTCAGGTGTCTCCTTTCGTCTTTAACTTCATCGGTGAAATTAAAGAAATGCTCTTTGTATCGTTTAAGAACAAAATTTGTTGCGGTAGAAGTTACCGAATCAAGAGTTGCAAGACGTTTTGAAACGAACATGGATATGTCCTTAAAGCTGCGGCCACGGATTATTACAGAGAGATCATAACTTGAGCTGCTCATAAGCCAAACGGTTTGAACCTCATCAAATCTCATTATTTCAGCAGCAATCTCATCATAACCGTAATCACGTTTAGGCTGTACTTTAAGCTCAATAACAGCGGTGCAATCGTTAGGATCGATTTTTTCCCAGTTTACAAGAGCGTTATAACCGATTATGACATGATTTTTTTCATATTCTTTAACCGCAGCGGAAATTTCTTCTTCAGATTTTCCGAGAAGTGCGGAAAGCTGTTCGGTAGTGAGTTTTGCATTCTGTTCAAGAAGTTTAAGAAGCTGATCCATAATAAAATCTCCTTTAATTAATTTCTATAAAGACCGGTTTGCGGTTTTCAAAATAACAGTATGAAGAAAAACCTGCGTCCCTTACAAGGCTTATTCCTTCACCAAGGTCGGAACCTATGGAACGACAGCTATGAGATCCGGACCCTACGGTTACAAATTCACCGCCAAGATCCTTAAACATACGAAGATATCTTATAGGCGGAAGTATCATATTGAGATTTCCTCGAATAGCCGAGGTGTTAACTTCAAGAGCTTTTCCGTCTTCTGCAAGTTGTTTGAGTATAGTTGCAATTATATCATCGAAATGTCGGATCGAAAAATACGGAGCAGAAGTACTGTTTACATAGCGCATAGGAAGGGTTAGCTGGCTTAGAACATCAAAATTTTTCCATTTTGAGGTTTCGAGAAGAAGTTGATAATATGACTCTATAAGATCTAATACTTCGTTTTCCGAAAGTTCAGAATAATTTATATTGCTTAGTTTTATTCCGCTTGGATATTTTTTAACCGAAGCGAGAACAACATCAAAAGGAATACTGTTTATTATTTTGTCGGCCTTTTCAATATTATCGAGAGGTTGCCCAACTTCGATACCATTTGAAATTACTAAAGAATCTTCAAAAACAGAGCGAGCTTTATATACGCAGTAAACAGACTCTCGAATTCTCTCCGAAAACTGCATTTCATCAAAACGGTCGCAATCACAGCAATCTGTTACGGCAAATCCGAAAAGTCCACGGTTGGTTGCCTGTTCACAAAGGCTCATGATGGAGTGAACACCTCTTGGAGAACAATCACTGTGAACATGGCCGTCAAATTTTTTTAAATGAAACATAGAGAACGCCCTCTTTCTATAATTATACATATTAACACATATTTAGTATTTTGAAAAGACGGGAAATAAGAAAAAAGCGTCGGAAACGACGCTTTTTTCTTATTTCAAAAGGCTAACGCCTTTCCATTTTTTTGATGGAGAAATTCCTATGATATCACAAACGGTTGGAGCAATATCAATGATATTTGCACCGGAAAATTTTTCGTAATCAAGCTCAAAATCGGTTTTAATAAAAAGGGGAATTGTCATATCAATTGGATCGGAAGTTCCATGTGTATGATCGTGGCCTCCGTGATCAGCAAGAATTATAACCGAATAATCATCCGGAATATTATTCATAAGCTTTTCAATAAGTCCAAAGGAGTGTTCTGCGGCGCTGTAATATTCTTCGGAACCCCAACCGTATTCATGACCTATAGTGTCGGTAGTTTCAAGATAAAGAAAAGCAAAATCAGGATTATATTCGTTTACAAATTCCTCACAGTTTTTTTCGAGGAGCTCGGTAACCTTTCTGCGAGGAAAATATTGCTCGGAAACAAAGTGCCCATAGCAAAGCGAATAAGGCGAATATGTATCCTTGAGTTCACCCCAACTGTAAAAGAAGGCAGTACTTTTATCGTTATCTTTAAGTTGCTCAAAAAGTCCTTTTCTTTCTCCGGGAACAAAAGTGTTGTTAATAACCTTGTGCTCGGAAGGTTCAATGCTATGGAAAAGAGACATATGGCAGGGCAGGGTATAAGAAGGATATACCGTTTGAGCACATGGATTATAGTTGCAGGAATCCATAAGCTTTTCGGCAAAGGGATGACCGCATTTCACTACAGCATCGGGTCTCATTCCGTCACAGAGTATAGTAAGGACTTTATTTTGCATTTTACACACCTCTTTTAGACCGCATATTGGCTATTGTAGATATCATAGTAGAAACCTTTTTTCGCAAGAAGTTCTTCATGCTTCCCGGTTTCTACGATTTTACCGTCATTTAAAACGATTATCATATCGGAGTCAACAATTGTAGATAGTCTATGAGCAATTATAAAACATGTTTTTCCGTCCATTAGCTTATCCATAGCCTTTTGGATAAGAATTTCGGTTCGTGTATCAACATTAGAAGTGGCTTCATCAAGGATAAGCAAACGGTGATTTGCAAGAAGGGCTCTCGCAATGGTAAGAAGCTGTTTTTGTCCACCGGATATATTTGTTGTGTCATCGCCGATTATTGTATCGTAGCCTTTTGGCAGCGTTCTTATAAAATGGTCACAGTAAGCTTCATCGCAGGCTTTTATGATTTCCTCACGAGTTGCATCGGGTTTTCCGTATGCTACATTTTCAGCTACAGTGCCACCGAAAAGCCATGTATCCTGAAGTACCATTCCAAAAAGGCTACAAACTTCCTTTTTGGAAATTTCTTCGATATTATGTCCGTCGATGGTTATTTTTCCACCCTGAGGATCATAAAAACGCATTAGAAGATTTACAATAGTTGTTTTTCCCGCACCGGTTGGACCTACAATTGCTATATTCTGTCCTTGTTTAACATCAAGATTAAAATTGCGAATAAGTGGCTTGTTTTCGTCATAAGAAAAATCCACATTTTCAAATTTGACATTACCGTAAATTGGATCATCTCCGAAAGTACCACTATCTTGGTGTTCTTCCTCAAGGTCAAGTATTTCAAAAACTCGTTTACTTGCGGTTATAGCACGCTGTACATTGCTGAGACCTTCCGCAATTTCTTCAAGAGGAGCGGAAATCTGCTTTGCAAAAAGTACAATTGTTACAACAGTTCCGACCGAAACACCTTCATTAAGAATTAACCAACCACCAAGAAGGTTTACGGCGATATATGCAAGAGAGTTTGTAAAAGCAATGCATGGACGAACAACCGAAGAAATAAAAGTTGCTTTAGCATCTGCGTTGCGCTGTCGTATGTTTATTTCTTCATGGCATTTTATAGTTTCGTTTTCCCAATTATATGCTTTTGTTGTGGCATAATTGGTGTAGCTTTCTTCAACAAGAGAGTTAAGCTTACCTGATTCGGTAAACATTTCCGCAAAATGTTTTTCACTCATAGAGCCTATTTTTGAAGAAAGATATATGGAAATTGGAGTTATAACAAGTACCGCAATCGAAAGTCGCCAATCTTCAAAGAACATTAAAACAGTAATGACAGCTATTTGAAGAAAACCGGCAGAAAGGACCTCAATCATGGTGTGAATGGAGTTTCCCATAGCAGAAACATCGTCTGTCATGCGACGAAGTATCTCACCAACGGGTGTACAGTCAACAAACTTTACAGGCAAAAATTTGATTTTTTCGGAAATTCGAATTCGAATATTGCAGGTAAAGAAACGGCTGACTACATGATTTAGCAGATACATGTTTGTGAGTTTTACTATGCTTAAAAGAACATATATAGCAGCAAGGGGAATGATACCGGAGAGTATCATTTTAGAAAAATTGTCTGTTACAAGTGCTCCCGACCAATAATCATAAAGAAGCTGAATAAGCTCACCGAGCATTTTCGGAGAGATAACAGTCAGGATTATTGCAAAAAAACAAAGTCCAAACGAAAGAAAAAGCCAACCACGAATGGGCTTTGCCTCTTTGAAAATGCGCAAAAGGATTTTTGCACGGCTTTGTTTGTTTTCATCAGTCATTTTGTACCTCCCGTCTGGGAAGCGTAAATTTCCCTATATATTTTGCAGCGCTCAAGAAGCTCATAATGTTTTCCGGAGTCAATAAGTTTACCTTAATCCATAAAAAGAATAAGGTCACAGTTCATAGCGGAAGTGACACGCTGAGTGATTATTATTTGAGTTTTTCCGTTAGCTTTATTTGAAAGTTTTGCACGGAGTCTTGATTCTGTAAGGAAATCCAAAGCGGAAAAGCTGTCGTCAAAAACATAAATAGGGGCGTTGCGTATAACAGCTCTTGCAATGGAAATTCTCTGCTTTTGACCACCGGAAAGGTTTTTTCCGGATTGATTCAGTTCATAATCAAAACCGTTTTCAAGGCCGCTTATAAAATCCGAAAGCTCTGCAATTTCGGAAGCTTCGGCTATTTCTTCATCGGTCGCATCGGGTTTACCCATAAGAATATTTTCTTTAATGGTTCCCGAATAAATAGAAGAATTTTGTAATACGCAGCTTATATTTTTGCGGACGGTTTTATGACTAAGCATGTCGGTAGAACGACCATCATAAATTACTTTTCCGTTTGTGGGCATTCTGAAACAAAGCATAAGCGAAACAAGAGTTGATTTTCCGCTTCCTGTACCACCTATTATAGATATCTTTTGACCCGGATTTATTTTAAAAGATATGTTGCTTACAGCCGGTTCAATAGCACCGTCATATTTAAAGCTGACATCGTCAAAAATAACACTTCCTGAAAATTCAATAGATTCTTCGGGGATAGCATCATCGTAACCATTAGTGGAAACAACTTCACCAATACGGCTTGCTGCAACTTTTGCATGAGGAATCATAACGATTACGAAAGCGGCGTTCATTATACTTGTCATAACAAGAGTAACATATTGTATAATGGCAAATATATCTCCTGCGGAAACGGCGCTTGCACCGGTTTCCATTCTTATTGAACCAATATAAACAATAAGTATCACCGAAAAGTTGAGCAAAAACAGTGTGAGTGGAGAAATTATTCCCATGCTCACATTAGAATTTATAATGTTTGTTGCCATTTTTCTTGTGGCATCGGAAATTCGCTCATGCTCATAGTTTTCTTTTCCGAATGCTCTAATAACACGGATTCCTCTGAGGCGTTCACGCATTATATCATTTTGCTTGTCTATAAATTCATCGGAAATTCTCCAAAGAGGTTCTATTTTTTTACCGATCAAGACAACTGCAATAAATACGATAGGAACGAAAAAGAAAAGTATAAGCGAAAGAAGGATATCTTTGCGGAAAGAAAGAAAAACTCCACCGAAAAAGAGCATTGGTATTGTGAGAATATTTCCGCAAAAAATGGATGCAATCCAGCCAAGAGTTTCAGTATCATGCGTTGAACGGGTTATAAGCGCAGCGGTACCGATTTCATTCATTTCACCGAAAGTCATGGTGTTAACTTTTTTAAATACCATGCGGCGAAGGTCACAGCAAAATCCGGATACGATTTCGGATGTGATTTTTACTCCGATAACAATGGTTATAAGCCCTGTTAAGGCAACAAAAAACATATAAAGGCAATTTCTCTTAATATAATCCATGTCGGAGAGATAGATGCCTTTATCAACGATGTTGCTCATTATGGTGGGGAGCATAAGATCACAAATCGTTGCAATTGTCATGAAAGCCAGGGCTATTGGGATTTTAGTTTTGTAGTTTAACAAATTTTCAAAAATCTTTTTCATCAAAACCTCGCTTAAACATAAAATTTCAACGCGAAAAACTAATTTGAGTATAGCACTATATAAAATTTTTTTCAATAAATCGATGGTATAATTAAAAAAACACTTTTATAAAATAAATAACCCGAGCACGGAAATTCTGTGCTCGGGTTTGAAATATAGAATTATGAAGGGATTTTTGCGGTTACAATATAGTATCCCGTATTGTCCGGAGAAATTGTAATTTCAAAAGCGTTTTCGGGAATCATAATTGATTCGTCAATAGGTTGTCTTGAAATTATATAGTTTTCATAACTGTAAAAATTTCCGGGAATGAGCGATTCGATATATTTTTCTAAAGTAATTTTGCTGTTTGCAATAATTATTGAGTGGGGGAGACCTACATACCTTATATGCCAAGGCTCATAGGGAATACCTGTAATATCTTCTCCGTAGTAGGGATAGCGTATGATAAATCCGTAATTTTGGCAAAATGAGTTCACAAATTGTCCTTCATCACAGTCAAGAAAACCCATTCCAGCATGATATTTTACATACACATCAATGGCAAGTCCGCTTAAATGTTCACTCGAGTTTTCGAATGCCGCATATTCACCCTTACTTTTTTTAATTTCAATCTGTTCTTCAGCAGAGCGATAGGCACTCATAATGTATAAAGAATTATTAAAATTCTCCTTTATTGCGTTTTTAATATCTCTGTATGCTGCTTCTGCAGATGAATTTATAAATACTCCGCCGAGATCTGTAAGTTTTGGCTCATAGTCATTTGGAATAATGTATTTTTCGTTGATTAACATTAGAGAATCGTTGAGAACAGAACCTTCTTCGATTAAGTTTTTAATATTTTTATTTTCGCAAGAAACTTCTATTGTTTTAAAAACAGTGAAATCTTTATTGAAAGATAAGAGTTTTGACTTTGCAATATAAAACTCTGCCGGAAAAAACTTTGCGGTAACAAAAGTAATGCTTATGAATAGAAAAGTAAAAGCAAAAATTATAAATAAAAATTTTTTCAGTATTTTTATCATATTAACCACCTCTTTATATAGAAAAGTTTACCAAAATAAAGTTTAAGGAAAAAGTGTATAAAGGTTTAAGATTTGATTAAAAATCTCAAAAAACAAAAAAATAAAAAAATTTAAAAAATGTGTTGACAAATCATTTTGGATGTGGTAAAATAACATTCGTCGCTGAGATGCTGGTGTAGCTCAGTTGGTAGAGCAGCTGATTTGTAATCAGCAGGTCGG
>CAZEKU010000032.1:0-9600 GCA_964512935.1 uncultured Oscillospiraceae bacterium
AATCAAAGGTGCTTTTTTTGAAAGATAATGTGTAAACATACTGAAAACGCTTATCATAAAAAATGCGCCTACCAAAAGAAGAAGTATGTTTTGAGAAACAATATAAGTTGTGCTGTCGGTTATCATAGGCGCATCTATGCCAAACATAGCTTTAAATGAAACAAAAATAAAATTTGTTTCAGGTGCAGAGAAAATTACCATAGAGAGCATAGTAACTCCGAATGTATACATTCTTGCAAAGGTTTGAGGAATTTTTCGAAGAAGTTTCAGCAGGAAAAGCTCCTCTATAATTATGAAAACAGCGATATAAAGTCCCCAAAATACAAAGTTCATCTTAATTCCGAACCAAATTCCGCAAAGCATACAAATAAGCAGAGTGTTGACAATAAATTGCGGACGGGAATTGCGGTCGTTGCGAAGGACATCATAGATATAGTGCCTGAAAAATCCCGTTACAGTCATATTGAAACGGTCCAAAAAATCCGAAACGGAAGGGCTTTGAAACGGAAAATAGAAGTTCTGAGGAAGCTCCATTCCAAAACATTTTCCGAGACCTCTTGCAATATCGCAAAAACCAGAAAGGTCGAAAAATATCATCATTGAAAAGACTATCATATCAAGCCATGCTCCGTAAACGGATATCTCATCAAGGTTTGATTCCAAAAGCTTTTCATGAAGTTGAGAAAGTGGAATTGAAAGCACAACATATTTTGCAAAACCACGCAGGAAGAAATAAAGTCCTGTTCCCGTTTCAACAAGCGAAAATCTGCGGTCCTCGGAAATATATTTTATATCTTTCGAGCGCACCAAAGGTCCTCGGAAAAGTTTTCCGAAAAATGCAAGAAATACAGTGAAATCGAAGAACGAATCAAGCCTTTCGGCTTCACCTTTGTAAATATCAACAAAATATCCGATGGAGGTAAACGAAAGTACCATTGCGGTAAAAGGTGCAAAAAGTCCCGAAAGCTGATTATTTACCGAGAAAACTATCATAATAGCGGCATTAAATGCCACCGAAAAAAGGAAAATTACCTTTTTAAGTTTCGGTTTTTCAAGGCTTGCAAAAAGAAGTTTTGAAATGAAAAACTGAAAAACAATATCGGCAAAAAAGAATATAAAATTTTCGGTTTGAGAAAAAGCCAAAAATGCAAGGGAAATAATTGCAACAGAGGCGTTTTTAAGCTTTTTCGGAGCGAAATTATATATAACAAGCGCAGCCGGAATAAAAATATATAAAAAACTCAGGCTGTTAATTTTCATAAAAACGCTCCTTTCAAATTTCTTTTATTTTTTCAACAGCAGAACTAAGCTCCTCCTCGGTAGTTATTATAGGAAGAATTTCGGCAAGGGAATTTGCGGAAAGCATTTTCGGAAGAGAATAATATTCGCAAAGCTTTTTGCGAAGTTCGGAGGAATTTTCACCTCCGGAAAGGCCTATTTCATAGAGAAAAGTTTTGCTGAAAGGCTCGGACCTTTCACTGTTTCCGGTTTCGGGATCAATGCCCGCCTTTTTAAATGCATTAAGAAGCACCTCAGTGCTCATACCCTCAACCCCCAAAAGATTTTCCTTTCCGGGTTTGGATTTTCGCTTTTCTTTTCCGAAAATATTAGGAATAAAAACATTTTTAATATCCGATTTCGGGATAGCCGATGAAAGATAATGCCTTAGGCGAAAGCCTGCGGAATCGGAATCCGTAAGCACAATAATACCGTTTTTTGCCGCTATTTTTCTTATAAGCGCAAGGCGATCCTTGTTGTTATAAATACGAAATCCGCCAAGCTCTATTATATTTGCGTCAAAAAGAGGGGAAAGCCTTATTTTATCGTATTTTCCCTCAACGATTATGGTTTCTTTGATTTTTATTTTTTCCATTAAACCTCCGTTATTTTACGGAAAAAAGCCTTGCAATGGCTTCATCGAGAATTATATTAGGGTCACAGCCGGTGCTTTTTATGCGCTGTTCGGAATCCAAAAGTATATCAAGACAGAGCAAAAGCGAATCGGAAGAATATTTACTTTGTGCGCTGAGGGCACGATCTATAAGAAATTGCTTTTTTGCGGGATAATTTTTAGGAAAATCCGCAGCTATATCAAACTTTGTTTTTCCGGATGCACGAGCGGATTTTGCAATAAACATATCAATATAATTTCCGAATAGGATATTGAGAATATGTGCGGCGCTCTCTCCGCTTTCACGAAGTTCTTCGAGCACGGAAAATGCACCGAGGCGATCCCTTGCGGAAATTTTTGTGGAAAGGTCAAACACCTTAGCATCGGGAGTTGCGCAGGTCATAAGGTCGATATCCGCCTTTGAAATAATTCCCGAACCCTTATATTCCGCAACCTTTCGTGCTTCGTTTATCAAAAGTGCGGAATCGTTTCCGCAGCGTTCAATCATATATGCACAAAGGTCACGGTGAATTGAACAGCCATATTTTGAGCAGGTCTTTTCAATCATACTGCCAAGCTCTGCCGGAGTAGGAACTTCGCATTTGATAACACCGCCGGAAAGCTTATCAATAAGTTTTTTCAAAGATTCAATACGGTTTTTCTTACCGGTCTTACTTTCGGTTTTAGGTTTATTATCCTTTTTCGGTTCGGTTTCAACAGAATAAAAACTGAAGATGAGCACGCTTGAGCCACCCATTTCGGATACCTCGGTTATAAGCTGCTCAAATTTTTTATATTCGTTTTCACCCATGCTCGTAAAAGGAAGATCTTCGCAGACTACACATCTTCTGCCCCCGCCGAAGGTTATTTCAAAAACAGCATCGGAAACCGTATCCGCAGAGGTATTTCCAGAAAAACGGTGAATATCAAGTCCACTTCCGTTTTCAGTGCTCATGGAAACTATTTTGTTTACAATATTTCTTTTTCTTAGGTCATCACTGCCGCCGACAAAATAGCAGGGCAGGGGAATGCCTATTTTAAGATGACGGCGAACCTCATCCATGCTTTTGAAAATCATTTAGCAGCATTTCCTTTCGTAAGATTTCCTTCGTATGCAAAGAAACTTAAATCACCGCTTTTTAATACAGTAATTTCATTTGTTCCGCTGTAATATCCACCGTAATGACGGAGAATAAGGCGATCGCATCTTAAAGCGGGGAATTTATTGGGTGAAACTCCGTCGATAATAAGAATATCGGAACGACGGAATTTCGGTTCAATATCCATTATATCACATTCTGCAAAAATGTATAGAATTTTAATCCCGTTTGTTTCAAAAGCAAGGGCACCGTTTTCGAAAATCTGCACATAAGAATCTTCGGAAAGGGTCAAAATTCCGTTTGAAATTTTATTTGCAAAATCAAATCTGTTTACTGCATCATCGGTGCTCAAAAGCGCAAGCTTAGGCTCGGATGACATAAGCATATCGTGCTCAGCAGAAACCGATTCAGGCTCAAGACTTATGACAGCATCATAACCATCCGTAGGAAAATTCAGCAGATAGCGGTCTCCACTGTCGATTTTTCTTGTTATGAGCACGGAACCGCTGTCGCTTGAGCAGGAAATTGCAGTGCCGTGCTCAAGCGCTGTGATATGTATGCTCGAGGTTCCGGAAAATGCTATCATATCCACAAGAAAACCGGATAAAAGCAAAAGTAAGGACATCAAAAGTGAGATTTTAAGAAAACGGAAATTTTTTCTTAAAATCATCGGTACAAATATAATCAAAACAGAGCTGAACATCCAAATATAAAACCATGTGTCCGATGCATCAATATAGGAGAACGAAAACCCTGCGAAAAATTCTGCGATCTTAAAAAGTGCAAGGTTGCAAAGGGATGCAAAGAAAGCAAAGGTGTGTGTAGCAAAGCCTAAGAACGGAATAAAACCGGTCAAAATAGCTATAAATCCGAAAATAAGCGAATATTCTGCGAAAAAGCAGGCAAAAAGGTTTGAAATCGGTGAAATAAGCGATATTTTTCCGAAAACCACGGAGCTGACAGGTAAAACGGAAAGGAACGCAACGCTGCTAACGCAGAAAGCCTCAAGAAAATATTCCGCAAATGATGGAAGCTTAAAACGAAGCTTGCTTAAAATAAAACTCTTGAGCGGTTCAGTGAAGAACGAAATTGCTCCGCAGGCAAAAACAGACATCAAAAATCCCACATCACAAGCTGCAAAAGGGTCTATAATAAGCACCGCAACCACAGCTGTACCGAGATTTTCGGAAGGCTTTGCACCCGAGAAAAACAGCATTGAAATATAGTGTGCAATAAGCATAAAACCGGAGCGCAGAAGTGACATTCCGAATCCGCCCACAAGCATATATGCGGAAATGAATATCACAAAGAACAGCGTTTTTATAGGTGCTTTTATTTTGTGCGATTTGAACAGGTAGAAAAATTTTTCCAAAACCCCCACAAGAATTACAAGATGCATACCCGAAATTGCAAGAATATGACTCATACCGCTTTTTCTGAAGGAATTAATGATATCGTAGTCAAGTTCACCTTTGACACCGACCAACACCTGCTCCATAAAAGGTGCATGATTACCTGTAAAGAATTTATATATTACCGAAGAAATCTTTTCACGGATGAGATTTACAAAATATCCTATTGATGAGCGGTCCTTGCCGATTATTTCCATAGGAGAATCGGTATAAGCGTAGATATCTATTTTATTTGAATAATTATTTAAAACCTCGCTCATTTCAAGGCCATCATAAACATAAAAGGTTACAGGGCAGGAAACAATGTCATAATTTTCCGCAAAATTATTATTCCAACCCGATACAAGAACAGTTATTTTCTGAGGAGCGTTTTTTAACGAAACGGAATCGGTTTTCACTTTATAAACCGTATTTCCGCCCTCTGCGGAAACTTCCGTTACAACACCTGTTATAGTTGCATGAACACCGTTAAGTCCGAGAACAGGATATACGGAAAGAAGTATATTGACCGCAACAATTCCCAAACCTATTGCACAGGAAAGAAATATTGACGCAAGTTTAAGATATTTCTTTCCGAGGATAAGCGAGCTTACACAGCCGAAAAGCATACAAAAAGCAATAGCTATGGAAAATTCGGGTCTGATGAAGGATGCGGCAAAGGCCGAAAACAGCATTATAAATGCAAATGCAACGGTAAAAAGTACCATTTTAACCACGCCCCCTTTCTATTTTATTATGCCAAAACAAGTGGACTTTTTCAATAGCACAGAAATGGATTTATTGCAAAAATGCCCGCAAAAGCGGGCATTTTTTCTTATACTGTATCTTTCGGATGAACAGTGATGTTTTTTATCCATTTTCCACTTCTCAAATGGAAAAATCCTATGATATTTTTAAGAACTTCGTCGGAACGAAGCATAAGATATACAAAAGGCGGTTCCCAGCCGAGAACAAGTCCCGTAAAAGCACCGAGAGGGATTGCTACAATCCAAAGGAAAAGAACGTCAACAATTGCAGCAGTTTTAGTATCACCGCCACCACGGAAAACGCCTACAACATACTGCATTGACATTGACTGAAGAATCAGTATTGCAGCATAGGAAACAATAAGGTCATAAGCAAGAGCCTTAGTGGAATCCGGAACTTCATAGAAATTTATAACGGGACCGCGGATTATCAAAAGGGTTATTGCAGAAAGCAGTCCGAGGAAAGCGGAAAGAACGATGATAGTTTTTGCTTTGTTGAGAATAAGCTGTTTATCCTCGCCACGACCGATTGCATTTCCTATAACAACCGAGGTTGCATTTCCCATACCGGATATAATTACCCAAACGCATTGCCAAACGATATTTGCAATGCTGTTTGCGGAAACAAATTCGGTGCTGATATGACCTATTACCATTGAAAGCACAGATGTGCCTATTCCCCAAAGTGCCTCATTAAGAATAACGGGGGCACCGGTTTTAACAAATGCCGGAAGATATTTTTTAACGGGAACAAAGAAATCACGCACTGTATAGTGTATTTTTTTCTCAAAGAAAGTGAGATAAATTATAAGAATTATAAACTCACTGAAACGGGCACAGGCGGTTGCTATTGCAGCACCTTCAATTCCAAGTGCGGGAGCACCGAGTTTTCCGAAAATAAGTACCCAGTTAAGGAAAACATTCACAATAAGAGAGGTGAAATATATGACTATCGAAACCTTAACGATATGTGCGGAACGAAGTACGGAGGCCATTGCGTTTGTTATGGAATAAAAAGGGTATGCCCATCCGATTATTCTGAGATAGCTTGCGCCTGCCTCAATTACAGCAGCATCATCGGAATACCAGCTCATAACCGTTTCGGGAATACAGATTGCCAAAGCGGAGGCGACAATACTTATTACTGCGGCAATGCGAAGCATTATTGTAATAACACGCTTCATTGAAAATATATCGTTTTGACCCCAATATTGCGATGCAAAAACCATTGCCGCAGAAGTAACGCCGAAGGTTATTATCATAAGAATGAAGAAAAGCTGATTTGCAAGGTTTGCGGCAGAAAGAACTGTTTCACCCACAACACCGAGCATAAGCGAGTCCGCAAGGCTTACCGCAAAGGTAATAAAGTTTTGAGCAGCTATAGGAAGCGTTATTGAAAAAAGCACCTTATAAAAGTTTTTATCTTTTACTAAAAATGACATAATTCCTCCGAAAAAATTAAATTATTCGATTATTATGAGGACAATAAAAAAGGACGGAAAACCGTCCTTTTATTGTTTTTCTTCGAAAAATCAGCTGTTTTTGTTGTCTTCCATAACCTTAAAAGAACCTTCCGCAGAGGGATCTTTACGGTGACTGAAAAGGCCATCGCTGCTTTCTTTAAGCTCGTTTTCAGCAAGCTCATCGTCACATGTGAATTCGGCAAAAGCCTGATAATAGTTTTTGTCGTCATCATAGAAATAAGTGGAAATTCGGTAGGTTTTTCCGGATTTAAGCTCATCGGTATAAAGTGAAATGGTATATTTTGCGTTGGATTCGCTCTGAGGATCAATTCCGTGAGAATAGTTAGTATTGAAGCTAACCTCATCACCGTTTGAAACAAGATACCATTCACCGTCATCTCCGAGAACATGAAGCTCAAAAACATCATGGAAAGAGTAAGCGATATCGCTGTTATTTGTCCATACACAGCGAACTATACCCTCATCGGTAAAGCTGTATTTATACTTTGTCGATAAAACGACACTGTCGTTTGTTTCGGTATAGTAAGGTTCAGCTTTTACGAGATTTTGACATCCCGCAAGCATAAGAACCAAACAAAGTATCAAAAGAATAATTTTTTTCAAAATAATTGCGTCCTTTCATAGGGTTATAAAAGTATCAACAAACATTATACCATGATTCGACAGCAAAATAAAGAGTTTTTTGAAATTAATATCCCAAATGCTCGCCGATAATTATAATTTTAATTCTGTTCGGTATACGCTGATAGCCTAAAACCGTTGTACTGCAGCATATTCTTGCAGGAGATTTGCAGTTCATACAAATTCCGGTTTCAGCGCAGGGGGTCTTACATCCGAGGCGTTTTGCATTTGCAGGCGCAGCTATATGACGAAGTCTGTCCTCAGCAGCAGAGAGGTCCGAAACGATTTTATTGACACCTATTACGAGGATTACATTTTTAGGGCCGAATATAATAGGGGCAACACGGGTGCCTGCACCGTCAACATTGTAAATTTCACCGTTTTCGGTAACAGCGTTTGCACTTGCAAGAAAATAATCCGCAAAAAATGCCTCACGCCTTGCCTCCTCAACCTTATCCGCCGAAACCGTATGCGAGTCGCAGTAGTCGTAATTTCCATTTTCAAGCAGAGAAATTATTCCCGTTTCATGTAGAGTTCTTGAACCGCCTACTCTGCAAACCGAGCCTTCAGGAATAAGCTCTTTAACAAGTTCAACAGCTTCAGCAGAGCTTTTTACATAAAAAGGCTCAATTCGGTTAAGACGCAGGTTTTCCATAGTGCGCTCAGCACGCTTTTCTTCCGTAAACAAAAGATTATTATCCAATATGCTCAGTCCTTTCCGATAACAATATCGAGAATTTCAAGGGGATTTTTAATCAGATATTCCGCACCGCTTTCGCTGAGTTCGTTATCACTTCCATAACCATAAAGAGCACCGATCGAATGGATATTGTTTTCATGAGCACCGATCATATCCATATCACGATCACCCACCATATATGCGTGCTCAAGCTCATTTTCGGAAACGCCGAGACGCTTTAAAGCAAGGTTTATTATAGCGGGTTTTGTATCAAGAGTTTTATCTTCGGTTGCTCCGCAGACCTCGTCAAAATATTTGAGCATGCCTTTTTCCTCAAGAATTATGCGGCAGGCCTTTTCCGGTTTACAGGATGCCAAAGAAATTTTACAGCCGTGCTCATGGAGAGATTTGAGCATCTCCAAGCTGCCATCATATGTAACATTTTGATGAATACCGGTAACAAGGTATTTTTCACGGTATTTTGCCACAAGCTCTTCGCATTTTGCCTCATCAAAACCGTAAAGAGAGAAGGTTTGACGAAGGGGAGGGCCGATATAACTGCGAAGTTTTTGCGGATCGGATTCTTCAATATTGACTGAGGCGAGGGCATATTTTATGCAGCTTGTTATGCCCTCATAGGGATCGCTTAAAGTACCGTCCAAATCGAATAATACATATTTAGTCATTGCTTTTTCCTCCGATTTTTTCTGCGGCAGAAAGCGCAAGCGAAATTGCAGCATCCGCTGCCTGCTCACGAACGGATATTCTGTCACCGCTGAAATGATTTTCGAGCACGGCGGAATAGCCGTCGCTTGAAATGCCGATATAAACAAGCCCTACGGGCTTGTTTTCGGCTGCGCCGGGACCTGCGTTTCCGGTTACGGAAACGCCTATATCGGCATTGAGCAGCTTTCTTACACCCTTTGCCATTTCCATTGCAGTTTCTGCGGAAATAGCGCCGTGCTCATCAAGGGTTTCGGTGGAAACACCAATTGCAGCATGCTTTGCCTCATTTGAATAGGTAACTGCACCGTATTTAAATGCACCTGATGCACCCGAAACAGATGTCAGCCTTGCGGCGACCATTCCACCGGTACAGCTTTCTGCGGTGGCAATAGTTGCATTTTTATCAAGAAGTGTTTTTATAAGTTCAAATTCAGCCGAATTTCCCATAATACCTCCAAAAACATAGCATAAAAGGCGTTTCTTAAATCGAAACGCCTTTTAAAAATTATTCTTCGTCTTTTACTATGGCAATATGCAGCTCATCGAGATTTTTCTTATCAACCTCGCTGGGGCACTGAGTCATAAGCTCACTTGCGGTCTGTACCTTCGGGAAAGCAATAACATCACGGATAGAAGGACGGTCGAGCATAAGCATTACCATGCGGTCAAGGCCGAATGCCATTCCACCGTGGGGAGGTACACCGTATTTTTCAGCATCAAGAAGGAATCCGAAACGAGCCTGAGCAACTTCTTCGGAAAGACCGAGAGCCTGAAGCATTTTATCCTGTACATCGGTATCGTTTATACGGATAGAACCGCCGCCGAGCTCACAGCCGTTGAGTACCATATCATAAGCTCTTGCGTAGCAATCGCCGGGATCGGACATAAGTTTATCCTCATCACCGGGTCTGGGGCAGGTAAAGGGATGGTGTTTTGCCATC
>CAZEKU010000032.1:9610-10742 GCA_964512935.1 uncultured Oscillospiraceae bacterium
CACTCGAAAAGCGGGAAATCGGTGACCCAAAGGAAATTATAGGTGCCTTTAGGAATAAGCTCAAGGCGTTTTCCGAGTTCAAGACGGAGAGCACCCAAAGCATCGAACACGATATCGTTTCTGTTATCTGCAACGATAAAAATAACGTCTCCGGTTTCTGCACCAAGTCGCTCACGAATTGCAAGCTTTTCATCCTCAGAGAGGAATTTTTCATAGCTTGAGGTTTCACCGTCGGGAGTAAGTCTTGTCCATGCAAGACCTTTTGCCTTATAGAGTTTTACAACCTCAACAAGTTTATCAATTTCTTTTCTTGTGAAAACAGTTGCAGCACCCTTTGCGTTGATTGCTCTTACAGAGCCTTTTTCAAGAGCACCGGAGAAAACCTTGAATTCACAGTTTTTAAGAAGATCGGAAATATCGCAAAGTTCAAGTCCGAAACGGGTATCCGGTTTATCAGAACCGAATCTTGCCATTGCCTCATTATAGGTAAGTCTTTCAAAAGGAGTAGGTACATCGTAGCCGAGAACATCTTTGAAAACTCGTTTTACAAGACCTTCGTTCATGGTCATAACATCGTTTTCATCAACAAAGCTCATTTCCATATCTATCTGAGTAAATTCGGGCTGACGGTCAGCACGAAGGTCCTCGTCACGGAAGCAGCGTGCAACCTGCATATATCTGTCGCAACCGGACATCATAAGCAGCTGCTTGTAAAGCTGAGGGCTCTGAGGAAGTGCATAGAAAGAACCGGGATGTACACGGGAAGGAACAAGATAGTCTCTTGCGCCTTCGGGAGTGGATTTAATAAGGTTAGGAGTTTCAATTTCGATAAAGCCGTTTTCATCGTAATAGTCACGAGCGGATTTTATGATTTTGTGGCGCATCATAAGGATATTTTGCATTTCACCACGGCGAAGATCGAGATAGCGATATTTAAGGCGAAGATCCTCTTTTGCGTTGCAGTTATCGCTGACTTCAAAAGGAGGGGTCTGACTTTTCGCAAGAATGTAAAGTTCATTTACGAAAAGCTCAACTGCGCATGTGGAAATTTCGGTGTTCTCGGATTCACGCTTGCGATTAACGCCCTTTGCTTCGAGCACAAATTCAGCTCTTACGGAAGCTGCTTTTTCAA
>CAZEKU010000033.1:0-10657 GCA_964512935.1 uncultured Oscillospiraceae bacterium
CTTTTCGGCGGTCAGCGTATTCAAAGCATAATGGAAACCCTTAAAATTGATGAGGATACCCCCATTGATGCAAAAATGCTCAGCGGCTCTATTGAAAGCGCGCAGAAAAGGGTCGAGGGAAGAAACTTCGATACCCGTAAAAGCGTTCTTCGCTTTGACGATGTAATGAATCAGCAGCGTGAGATAATCTACGGACAGCGTGGAAAAGTTCTTGAGGGCGAGGATATCAGCGATTATATCGCAAAAATGCGCGCCGAAAGCGTTGAAAAAACCGTTGATGTATATCTTTCCGACGATGAAAATAAGGCCGATTGGAATATGGGCGGACTTCGTGATTACTATCTCGGATGGCTCCTCACCGATGGTGACCTTCGCTTTACAAAAGAGGAATTTGAAAAAATCACTAAAGCGGATATTGTCGAAATTCTCAAAAACAGAATGGAGGAGGTATATGCCTCCCGTGAGGAGCAGTTCACTCCCGCTGTAATGAGAGAGCTTGAGCGTGTAGCACTTCTTAAAAATGTTGACCTCAAGTGGATGGATCATATTGACGCTATGAGCGATCTTAAACAGGGAATCTATCTCCGCAGCTATGCTCAGCATGACCCTGTTGTTGAATACAGAATCGAAGGATTTGAAATGTTCGATCAGATGATCGAGGCAATCCGTGAGGATACCGTAAAAATGCTTATGACCGTAAGAGTTAAAGCTGCTCCTCAAAGAGAGCAGGTAGCCGTTCCGGTGGAATCCTCCGGTGACGGAAGCGTTTCCGCAACTGTCGTTAAAAAGAACAAAGTCGGAAGAAACGATCCCTGCCCCTGCGGAAGCGGAAAAAAATATAAACACTGCTGTGGTAAATAATTATGGCAGAGCTTAATCTTGTTTTAGTAGAACCTCAAATTCCTCAAAACACCGGAAATATCGCTCGCACCTGTGCCGTAACAGGTGCGAGACTCCATATAATCCGCCCTATGGGATTTACAATCGACGATAAAAAGTTAAAGCGAGCGGGTCTTGATTATTGGGATAAACTCGATATAACTTTTTATGATGGTCTTGAGGATTTTTTTGAAAAAAATAACGGAAAATTTTACTATTTTACCACAAAAGGACTTCATCGTCACAGCGATGTTTCATATCCCGATGGCTGCTATCTCTTTTTCGGAAGAGAGGATGCAGGTCTTCCGGAGGAACTTTTATTCAAAAATCCCGGAACCGCTGTGCGTATTCCCATGAAACCAACACTGCGCAGCCTTAATCTGTCAAATTCCGTCGCAATAGCAACCTATGAGGTGCTCAGACAATGGGATTATCCGGATCTTCAGTTTAAGGGCGAATTGCGTGATTTTAATTGGGAAGACTGCAAAATAGACTGAATTTAACCTTTAGCTAAGGGGGAATTAAAATTTCCGGCGACAATACTTTACAAAAGCTTATGGGCGCAATGCGAAAAGCAATTGAGGATTATCATATGATTGAAAACGGTGATAGAATCGCCGTAGGCGTTTCCGGCGGAAAGGATTCCGTCGCAACCCTTGCAGGCCTTGCAGGTCTGCGCCGTTTTATCGGAATTGATTATGAAATCGTTGCGGTATGCCTTGACCCTCAATTCGGCGGAGAGCCTAACGATTATTCCGAAATAGCAAGTTTTTGCGATAAAATCGGAGTAAAATTCGACCTTCGCCGCACACAAATCGGAAATGTTATCTTCGAGGACCGCAAGGAGAAAAATCCATGTTCCCTTTGCGCAAGAATGAGAAGAGGACTTTTGCACGATGTTGCTAAGGAAAACGGCTGCAGCAAAATGGCGCTCGGTCATAATTTCGAGGACGCAGTGGAAACCTTTATGATGAACCTTTTCGATGAGGGAAGAATAGGCTGTTTTTCGCCTGTAACTTGGCTTTCAAGAAAAGAAATAACCGTAATTCGTCCGCTCATCTATTGTCATGAGGACGAAATTATCAAAATTGTGAACCACGAAAAGCTCCCGATTGTGAAAAGCCGCTGCCCTGCGGATAAACATACCGAGCGTGAGCATATAAAAAAGCTCATCGAAAGGCTTGAGCATGAGGAGGGCTACGATTGTCTTCCAAATAAGCTTTTAGGCGCAATTCAGCGTGGAAATGTCTGCGGATGGGGTCTTGAAGGTGATGATTCCGCAGAAAGATATGCTAAAATCTAAAGATTTCAAAAAAGGCGGTGCTCAAATGTCGGAAAAACCTAAGGTTTATATGGTCTGCGGAATTTCAGGAAGCGGAAAAACCGCCTTTTCAAAAAATCTTGAACTTTTGGGAATACCGAGAATTTCAATGGATGAGGAACTTTGGCCGGATTATTATGTATATCCGGGACTTGTTTCCGAGGAACATCAACGCTTTTTGTACGAAAATGCCGAAAAGCGTATCTTTGCAAGGATAAAAAACTTTTGCGCCGAGGGACATTCCTGCTCGGTGGATATGCCTTTTTGCAAACGAGCACAGCGCGAAAAGTTTCGTGCTCATATAGAAAATTCCGGCGGCGAGCCTGTGCTCATTTGGATAAACACGGATATTTCCGTGCTCAAATCAAGGCTTTCCGACAGAAAGGGCAAAAACGGCCCGAATGAACTTCCCGTTTCCGAAAGTGAGCTTATGATGTATTGGAATGGATTTGAGCGTCCCTTTGACGAAAATTATATCGAAATCGACGGCGAAAAACCTTTTTCGCCTCAGCTTGAAAAGCTAAACTGAAAGCACGGTGCCACGTGCTTTTTTTCTTGCACAAAACCACCCATTTTCCCTACCCTTTTAATAAAGGCAAACTCTTTGCGGTAAAACCACCGCCCTCCACCCTACCCCTAATTCAAAAAAACCAAACCCTTGCAAAATCTTGGCGACGAGCCACCGCCTTGCACCATAACCCAATTCTTAAAACCTAAACTCTTGCCAAACTCTTGGCGGTAAAACCACCGCCCCGCACCCTAACCCTAAATTATAAAACTTAGGCAAATGTAAACTCTTGGCAACGAGCTGCCGCCCTCCACCCTATAACCGAGCCACCGTTGTATATAAAAATTCCGCCGTCGGCCTGACCGATGGCACTGAGTGTGCGAAATGGGGTGGATACCCATTACTTAATCCCGAAACCATTGTAAAATGTTGGCACCGAAAACCACACCCTAATAAAAAATGAGCACCGCTTAAAAAACGGTGCTCATTTTATTTTTTAAAACACGAAAAACTCAGCCCTGCTCCTTAGCCCAAATAAGAGCCTTCGCAAGCTGATCCGCACAGGAGGTGCCTCTGCCGCCGCAATCGTTTCCTTTTTAGCCATAAAAAGTTTCCCCAAACTTGAATAAAGGAATACAAACTGCTGCACATATCACTGCAGAAACCATAGCTTCGGTTACTCCCACACCGGTTATGGTTGTCGCAACGGTGTTTATAAGTGTTTCATAAGCAATATCTTTTGCGGTGGAATAACTTTTTCCGAAGAAAAGATAAATTCCACCCATAACGAGCACGGTGTTTACCATTGAACCGCAAAAACCGGAAATTCCGCAGGAAATGGCTCTGTTAAGTTTTGTTTTGCAGAGAAAATTAAAAAGCAACCCTGCGGTAACCCCAATCATAATCCTCGGCAAAAGACTTATGAGCACCGCAAAAAGGCTTCCGCTTTCTTCTCCAAGCACCGAAATAAACGGAGAAAACGCAAATGAGGTGATATTTGGCTGAATTGTATTTTTGAGCATGCTCGTAATTCCGAAGATAAGTCCAAGTGCTGCACCTTTCTTCGGGCCAAACAGGATTGCCCCGATTATTACAGGTATCTGTATAGTTGTGGCATTGATAACGCCAATGGAAATATAACCGAGCGGTGTTACCGAAAGCAAAACGATAATTGCTGTAAAAAGCGAAAAACGGGTCAATTCTTTGATACTGCTTTTCACAAAAACCACTCCTTTCATCGGATACAAAAACAGCGACAGCCGTTTTTGGCCACCGCTGTTTTTGCGCCTGAGAGATATTTGCTATGTGATGGATTTTATACGTGATAATTATATTTTTTCTCAAAAAGCATCCGTATTCCTTCAAGCTGAAGGGTGGGTACCGTATAATCGAAAATTGTTTCTTTTTCAAAAAGTTTTGCAAATCCGCCTGTGGCAATCACTTTTGCGTCAAATCCAACAACGGATTTCATCTTGTATATCATTTTTTCCACAGCTCCGAGATATCCGTAATATATACCCAGCTGCATACATTCGGTTGTATTTCTTCCGGAATTTTCAATCGGTTTTATTATCTCAATTTTCGGAATCTTTGCAGTTTTTTCATAAAGTGAATCCATAGAAGTTTTTATTCCGGGAAAAATCATTCCACCGATAAACTCGCCCTTTTGTGTAACAGCATCAACCGTTGTTGCTGTTCCGAAATCCACAACCACAACTGCATTTTTTATCTTATTAAAAGCAGCATAAGCATCCACAAGTCTGTCGATTCCAAGCGCATTTTCGTCATCATAATTCATTATCATATCAACCGGAATGTTTTCACCTACAATATGAGGAGTTATTCTGTAATATTTCTTGAATGCACTTGCAACGGTATAGTTTATCTGAGGAACAACCGAACTTATTATCACATCTGTGATGTAATCCACCGGAATGTGTTTTCTTTCAAAAAATTGTGAAGTATAAAGCCAGAATTCATCGGAAGTTATATCCAGCTTTGTTCCTATTCGAAAAGGTCCCGTAAGCGATCTTCCGTTATAGACACCCATTTTTATACTTGTGTTTCCAATATCGACTACTAATATCATTTTTTCTTCCTTCTGATTTTGTGCGGAGGACATTTTTTGTCATAGGAGGTCAAGTTGAACGAATAATGCCCTCCGCAAGATTTGCTTTGTCCGTCTTTGCGGACTATATAAAAAAGAAGTGAGACACCTTAAGTGTGGCATTTCTTAAGGCTAAGGGGGTGAAACGGCATAGAAAAGGTTAAAGACTATGCCGCTTCGTGCATAATATATCAAACGGAATGGGCGTCCGTATTGATAATAATTAAAGCTTTTTACCGTTGATCTCAATTATTGCCCAATCCATAAACCTTGCTTTTGCTCCGCCTTTAAGTGTAACTTCAACAGTATTGTTGTTTCTTGAATTGAAGCTTACAATCATTCCGTTGCAAAGAACAAGTTCATCTCCGGTACGAAGATTGCCAAGGACTTTATTTGTCTTTTTGTTTTTGCTATCTTTAAATATTTTGTTCACAATAAAGAACAAAACAATAATTATCAAAGTTATTATTACATATTCCATGTTTCCGTTCTCCTTTAGATTTTATAAAGAATTTTCTTCCAAAGCGAAAGTTTTTTATAAGCTGATTCGGTTCGTTCTTTGATGCTTATGTTTTCAAGAAAAAAGTCATCTTTGATATAGTATTTATCATTCTGACTTCCGCTTTCAATGGTAACAATACCATCTCTATATTTTGTAATAATACCGACAAGCCCATCTTTAAAAAGAATTTCATCACCAATTTGCGTTTTTGCATCGGGATTATTTCGGATGCGGTTTTCTTTGCGTTTAGGCCTTATCCAGAAAACATAAATGAGAAAAACCATAAAACAGAGAAACGGAATTTCACCGATTATAAAATCAAAAGCCGATTTAAAATCCTGCATAGTATCAAACCTTTCTTTACAAATTGCCCATTTTATATCCCCTGTCGGAAGAAGGCCAATAAAGAAAAGCCTTCTTCCGACAAAATGTTTCACTGAACTTGAATTTACGGAGATATTTAATTCTTAAAGGCTCTGGAGGATAGCCGTAAGAATCGAATTATATTTTGTGTTGGGGCTATCGGTGCGGCTTGTAAGAATCACAGGGGATTCGGTTCCGCAAAGAGCACCCGCGGTTTTAAGGTGTGCAAAGAAGTTAAGTCCTTTGTGGATTACATTACCCATATCAAGGCAAGAGCAAAGAAGAACATCTGCTCTACCGGCAACTTTGCTTTCCATGCCTTTGTGTTTTGCAGCTTCTTCGGAAACAGCGTTATCAAGGGCAAAAGGACCTTCAACAACACAGTCATCCCATTGCATTCTTGCAAGAGTATCTGCCTCAACGGTGCTGGGCATTTTAGGATTTACCTTTTCAAGAGAAGAAAGTGCAGCAACCTTTACATTTTCAACACCGAAGCAATGTGCAAGCTCAACAGAGTTGCGAACAAGATGCACTTTTGCCTGGAGGTCGGGGTTAATATTTACCGCACAGTCGGTAACGAACATGATTCTATTCTGATCGGGATATTCAAAAGGAGTACATTCACTGAGAATTCTGCCTTCCGGAAGAAGTCCTTTATCCTTATCAAGAATAGCACGCATATAGGAGGAAGTCTGCATAAGACCTTTCATGGGAATATCCGCTTTGCCTTCTTTTACCAAAGCGACAGCCATTTTTGCTGCAACAACTTCGTCCGGTTCGTGAATGATTTCGTAATCTTCCGGTTTTTCTTTAAGTTCAGCAAGAAGATTAAGAATTTCGGGTCTGTCACCGATAAGAATACATTCAACAACACCTTTGCGTTTTGCCTCAACAAGAGCAGAAAGCGCCGGCTCATCATGTGCGCCGCAAAGTGCAATTTTCTTTACAATTTTGTTGGAAAGGATATACTCCTCAATTTCATCAAAAGTTCTGAACATGGTCATTCTTCCTTTCCTACTTTCGGTACGAATTCAAGCATGGGAATTTCGCCTTTAAGTGCACGGAGAGAACCGCCTGCAAGGGCTTCCATTTCTCTTTCACCGGGCATAACTACAACGGGTGCAATAAATTCGACACGTTTTTTAATTTGTTCAACAATGAATGGGACATTTGCCATGCCGCCGATAAGAATAATTCCGTCAACCTTACCTTCAAGAACAGCGGCCATTGCGCCGATTTCCTTTGCAGTCTGATAGCACATAGCGGTCATAACTTCTTCGGCATATTTATCGCCATCTTCAATCTGTTTCATAATTGCACGGATATCGGTGGTACCGAGATATGCCATAAGGCCTGCTTCGCCGTTAATATGGCGAATCATACCTTTAAGGTCGTATTTGCCGGAATAGCAAAGTTTTACAAGCTTGCCAACAGGAACAGTGCAGCAACGATTGTTGGAGAAAGGACCTTCACCTTCAAGAGCGTCGGGAGCATCTACCATTCTTCCGTCACGAATTGCACAAACGCCGATTCCGCCGCCTAACATTACGGTTATAACACGAACATCCTCGAAATTTTTGCCGTTCTGTTCAGCATAATATCTTGCCATTGCCTTGGTGTTAAGAGCCTGAACGCAGGAGACACGTTCAATTTCTTTAAGACCGGAATATCTTGCGATGGGCTCCATTTCGTCGGTGGTAGGAGTATCGGTTGTGAGAGGAACAGCGTGGTCGCTTTCCTTGCAAAGGTCATAGGCAACAAGAACGCCTACGCCGCAGACATGGTGACCATATTCACCGGAACGAACCTGTTCAACCATTGCATCGTTGATTTTATAGGTGCCGCCGGGGATGGGTTCGGTCTGACCGCCTCGGGAGGTTACGGAATCCAGTTCATCAAGTTTGATACCGTTTTCCTCCATAAATTTAAGAATAGCTTCTTTGCGAAGGTCGTACTGATCGGTAACGTCCTTGCAGGCTTTAATTGCCTCAACATCATGTGTAAGTCCGTCTTTAATGACGCATTTGTCATCCTCAAAGTAAGCAATTTTAGTTGAAGTGGAACCAAAATTGATTACAAGAATTTTTTTCGGATCCAAAATTTCATCTCCTTTTACTGAATTTTGGGTAAAGAAAACACACCTCCCCTCCGTGGAAAGAGAGAGCAAAAGAGAGGTGTGTACTTCTAAAGTGCAAGGCTTAATTTTTTTGTTTTTTAGGGATTATTTTGTTTCTGCGGAAGTTTCTTTTACAGGAAACATTTCGCCTATGGGAGTATTAAGTCTGAAAAGTTTGGTGAGCTTCTTCTGGAGGGGTGCAACAACAAGTTTGTTGATGATAACCCAAACAACACCGCAAGCCAAACAAGCTACTACAAATACGATTGTATTGGATTTAAGGTCATGGGTAGGAAGATAAAGTCTCATAAGAATCATGATGAGAGACCAATGTGCAAAGAAAATACCAAGACCGAAGTTCTGTATTTCTCCAATGAACGGAATTTTGGAAAGAACTTTATTAACCCCTTGAGTAAACCAATCTTTATTGATAAGAGTAAAAATTGCAACTATGATAAAATGAAGGTCGTTGTTTACCATGCCTCCGTAGTTACCTACAATATTGAAATAGATAAAACTTACGGTTGCAAGCATTGCACACCAACCCATGATGTTTCTTGCTTTTTTACTGAAATCAATTTTTTTAATTACATCTATTCCGTACCAGGCCCACATACCTGCGATAGCCGGTCCCCAAAGACGAGTAGAACCATTGCCAAAGAACTGAATAAGCACACCGGAACCGTCAAGAATGTGGTTGTTTGTATACATACAAATTGCAAACAGAACAGGGAATATTCCAAAAACTGCTATTTTTTCGCTTGACATAAGCATTACAAAGAATACAGAAGCAAAACAGATAATTGCAGACATATACCATGTAACGTTTACAAAATTATAAGGAGTTCCCTCAACAAGTTCACCACCCATGCCCCAAAGCAACGGTGCATCACCTGCAGCAACAAAGTTAAAGCCACTTTTGAATCCAAAGAATTCCCAAATGTCCCAAACAAAGGTGTCAACCCAAACATTAAAGCTGGAACCATTCAAAATATTAAATACAACATAAGTTATACTTACAGCAACAAAAATCAACGGAGCATATGCGAGGTAGTTTTTTGCTGTATAACGCCAACAAATTTCAAAGTCGTGACCTTTACCGAAAACGCCTTTTCTCTGCATGGATTTAAAAGCATGCATAAGCCAATAACCGGTTGTAAAAGTGAAAAATCCGAGTGTAATAACACCTTTAGGATAGAAAAAATCCGCATCAAGAATCTGAGCTTGTGACATATAATCATAGTTTGTCACACTTCCAATCATATTTACACCATAGTGGCAAAGTGCAACCAGGACACATCCCCAGAATTTCCAAAAGTCAAGAAGATAGTTTCTTTCCTTTTTGGAAGCTAAATCTGCCATAATAAAACCTCCTCTTTTTTTAAAAGATTTTGTTAATTTCACCAAGGCCATAGTGATACATTGAGCCAAACTCAAAGGCTCTTTGTTGAATATATCATAACATTTGGAAATCAATAAGTAAATTTATAAAAATTTATCTTAATATCACGAAAATTGAATATATTTTGAAAAATTTATCGAACGCCGTTTTCCATAAAAGTAATTTATGAAATCCCACAAAATAAGATAACTGCTGTTTATAAAAACCGGTTTTTAATAAAAATTTCTGATAATAAAAAAATCTCGCAGTATTCCTGCGAGATTTTTTAGTATCTGTAACTTATCTCCTTATCAAGCGCATTTATGCGTTTTGCGTTTTCTTCAATTTTCCTTATAAGTGCTTTCATATCTTTACGGTTGCGACGATTCCAGTAAACACAGATATCCCTTTCGGTGTATTTACCGGTAACTTTGATGCTTTTTCTGTGAGAAAAATGTTCCTTGCCTTTTGTAGTGCCAATTCCGAAAGAACCCATGAGATAAGGCCAAGGAAGTTTATCCCTTTCGGCAAAATAGGTGATATTGTCGATAAGAATTTCATCGTTGAAGTCGCATCCATTTTCCTTCTTTATCTCTGTAATCCAATCATTGAATCCCAGAGGACTTGTTCTTCCAACAAGAGTTATATCTTTGAGTTCGCTGACATCAATTGTATCTCTTGCGGCAAGAGGATCATTTTCATCAACGGAAAGTATGAGCTGCTGATGATAAAGATGCTTCCATTCAACATATTTGTGCATAGCAAGGTTCATGTATTTTTCGTCAGCCACAACGAGATCCGCAATTCCGGAACCGACTATTGTTGGGAGTTCGCTGCTTTTTATAAGTACACAGTTTATGCGATAATCCTGCATATCATAGCAGCCTTCGGTTAGAAGTGGAATGCTCGAACCTCCGATGCGGTAGATTTTTATGTAATTGGAATAACTTTGAATGCGAAAATAGTCTTGCGCATCGTCAATTGCATTTGTAACGATGTTTGCATAGTAAAGAAGCTTTCTGCCGTCATCGGTTATTTCAAGGCTTCTTCCCCTGCGGATAAAAAGCGGTCTTGCAAGTTCTTCTTCAAGGCGAGAGAGAGCCATGCTCAGCGCCGGTTGGGTAATATAAAGCACCTCGGAAGCCTTTGTAATGCTTCCGGTTTCTGCAATTACTTTAAATTGTTTAAGCTGGTCGCTATTCATACGGCCACCCCTTCCAGAATTTTAATATGATTACATTATTATTTTAAAGAAAATATCTGTTTTTGTAAAGAAAAAAGGCGAAAATAGGACTATTCTGAAAACTTATATTGATATAAAAAATTATTATATTATAAAGTATCTAAACAAATAAACATTATACATTATTTTGTATATTTATTATCATCGGCAACAAACTAAGTAATGGGTGGATACCCTATACTTAATCCTAAACCCTTGTAAAATCTTACCACCAAAACCCATGCCCTGCACCCTAAA
>CAZEKU010000034.1:0-10646 GCA_964512935.1 uncultured Oscillospiraceae bacterium
CTTAAAGCAAACCCCGACAGAATGGCAAAAGGTACCGTTATCGAGTCCAGACTTGATAAAGGCCGTGGCCCTGTTGCAACAATGCTTGTACAGAATGGTACACTTCATACCGGCGATGTTGTAATTGCAGGAACTTCCGTAGGTAAGGTTCGTGTAATGATCGACGATAAGGGCAACAGAATAAATGAAGCAGGCCCCTCCATTCCCGTTGAGATCACCGGTCTTGATTCTGTTCCCACCGGTGGTGATCAGTTCAACGCAGTAAGCGATGAAAAACTTGCTCGTGAGCTTGTTGAACAGCGTGAGTACGAAGCAAAACAGGAACAGTTCAAGGCTTACCAGAAGGTAACCCTCGACAACCTCTTTAACCAGATTGCAGAAGGCGAAATCAAAGAGCTTCCCATCATCGTTAAAGCCGATGTACAGGGCTCTGTTGAGGCAGTCCGTCAGTCTCTTGAAAAAATCTCCAACGATGAAGTCAGAGTAAAGGTTATCCACGGTGCAGTAGGTGCTGTAAATGAATCCGATGTTATGCTTGCACAGGTTTCCAACGCAATTATCGTAGGTTTCAATGTACGCCCCGAAACCACTGCAAGAGATACCGCAGAGCGTGAGGGCGTTGACATTCGTCTTTACAGAATAATCTACGATGCAATCGAAGAAATTCAGTCCGCAATGAAAGGTATGCTTGCTCCTAAATACCGTGATGTCGACCTCGGTCGTGCAGAAATTCGTCAGGTATATAAAATCAGCAATGTCGGTGCAGTTGCAGGTTGCTATGTCCTTGAAGGAAAAATTACCAGAAACGCAAACATCCGTGTTGTTCGTGACGGTATTATCATTGCCGATGACAAACTTGACAGCCTTAAACGTTTCAAAGACGATGTCAAGGAGGTTGCATCCGGTTACGAATGCGGTATGACCCTCACCAAATTTAACGACATCAAAGAGGGCGATATTTTCGAGGCATATATCGTTGAAGAGTATCGTGACGATAACTAAGCGGAGGAAATATGGCAGGATTTAAACTTAACAGAACAAGCGAGGATATCCGCCGTGAGCTGATGGATATCCTCCGCAGCATGAAAGACCCTCGCATTTCCGGAGGAATGATTAGCGTTGTAAGAATTGAGCTTACAAACGATCTTTCTCATTGCAAGGTCTATATAAGCTCCCTTGAAGGAATGGAAAAAGCTAAAGAGGCAGTAAAAGTTCTCACAAAAGCGGGTGGATTTATCCGTCACGAGATGATGATGCGCCTTGAGCTCAGAAAAATTCCGGAGTTCCATTTTATCCCGGACGATTCCATTGAATACAGTGCGGGAATTCAGAAAATTCTCCGTGAGATCGGGGAAGAATAAATTTTAAGAGAGGAGAGATGAATATGGAAATTTCAGTACAGCAATGCTGCGAAATTCTCAAAGGAATGGACGATATTGTTATTTTAAGCCACCGCAATCCCGATGGTGACACCTTAGGAAGTGCTTTTGCGCTGCATTATATTTTAAAACAGCTTGGAAAGCGAAGCAGAATAGAATGTCATGACGGTTTTCCGAAACAGTATTCATATCTTCTCGTCGATTATAAACCCGAGGAGTTTGAACCGAAGAATATTGTATCGGTGGACATTGCCGATGAGCAGCTTTTCGGTGATAAGCTTAATAAATATCGTGGAAAGGTCGATCTTTCCATCGACCACCACGATACAAATAAGCACTATGCAAAAAATTTGCTTGTCAATGATAAAGCAGCGGCTTGCTGTGAGATAATTGAAGAAATATGTAACTCCCTTGAGGGCGTTGCTCTCACAAAGCTTATTGCAAACTGCATATATACCGGTATTTCAACCGATACAGGCTGTTTCCGCTTTTCAAACACTACCGAGCATACCCACGAGGTTGCAGGAAGAATGTTTAAAGCGGGCTGCGATTTTGCCGCAATAAATCGTGCTATGTTTGAAACGAAATCCTTCGGAAGAATTGCAATTGAGCGTGAGGTGCTCAATACTCTTGAGCTTTATTTCGATAATCGCTGCGCTCTTGCGTATATCACAACCGATATGCTCAAAAGAACGGGTGCGGAAGAATCCGAGCTTGAGGGTGTAGCATCAATGCCGAGAGAAATTGAGGGTGTAAAAGTCGGTTTAACACTTAGAGAGCGTGATAACGGATATAAAATATCCGTTAGAAGCGGCGATGAAATAAGTGCGGCACTTATATGTCAAAAACTCGGTGGCGGCGGTCATAAATATGCAGCAGGCTGTTTTGTGGAAGGTGACCTTGAAAATGCAAAAAAGGTCATTCTCAATGCAGTTAAAGAAAGCCTTGAGGGGGAAACTGAATGACAGGTATTCTTCCGGTAAAAAAGCCCTCCGGATTCACCTCTTTTGATGTGATAGGCAAGCTTAGAGGAGTTACTAAAACAAGAAAAATAGGCCATTCCGGTACACTTGACCCTATGGCAACAGGTGTTTTAGTACTTTTCTTCGGCGGAGCAACAAAATGCTGCGATTTACTTCCGAATGAGGATAAACGCTATATTGCGAATATTAAATTCGGAATAGTAACCGACACTCAGGATACAAGCGGAAAAGTACTTTCGGAATGTGAAAGCCATGTCACCGAGGAAGAATTTCGTAAAATCGCAAATACCTTTGTCGGAAAACAGCTTCAAACGCCACCCATGTATTCCGCTGTAAAAATCAACGGAAGACCTCTTTATGACCTTGCAAGAGAGGGCAAAGTTGTGGAGCGTGCTCAAAAGGAAATCGAGGTTTACGGTATTGAGCTTATTGAATTTGATGAGCATGCTCAAACTGCGGCAATTGAAGTTTCCTGCGGAAAGGGAACATTCATAAGAACTCTTATCCATGATATGGGCGAAAAACTCGGCTGCGGTGCCGCAATGAGTGCTCTTGAGCGCACAATGGCGGCAGGTTTTGATATTTCCGAAAGCTATACCATTTCCGAAATTGAGGAAATGATGAAAAACAACAGCTTTGAGGAGTATTTAATACCTATTGAGAGGCTCTATAAAGACTTTCCACGCCTTGTAATTTCCGATTTCGATAAAAGACTTTACAGAAGTGGAGTGCCCCTTGAACTTCAAAAGAGAGGCTGGGGAGGCGTTTCGGGAGATATAGCTGTTTTCGATGAAAGCGGAATGCTCCTTGGAATTTCATATATGGATGAAGAGGAAAATGAGCTTAAACTCCGCAAAATGCTGAATACAGACAAATTATAAAAAATGCTAATGGAGACATTTCGTAAGAAATTGTCTCCATTTTTGTATATAAAAATGGCACTTCCAAAACTTGAAAGTGCCATAGAAAATTATATTTATCACAAAATATAAAATTTATTTTGTTATGCTCTGAAATTGTGTCCGCAATCGTGACAAAAATAGATTTTTCTGCGATTTGAGAACCATCTTTTCCATTGCCATACATGACCTTTGCCCGATGCCTTATGAACAATTGCCATCCACCAATCATAAAAAATAAAGACAACCATACCTATAATCCACTTACAAAAAACCCACATAAGATACCAAAGACCAAAAAGAATCGTAAACAAACAGCCATGTTTACTGGATTCATTAGATAATTGTACTATATTTTAATGCAACACATAAAAACCATAGAAGAGGAAAAGCCGTGAATTTCACGGCTTTTTTAGTTATGGTTATATCGTTGCAGAAACGAAGCTCTTAAATCAATAAAAGCCTTGTGTTTTAAGCGATTCAAGGTTATAATATAAAGGTAACGATAAACGAAAGGATTGATTTTTACCATGACTGACCTTATCAAAGTAATGCAGCAGCGTCAAAGCTGCCGAAGCTTTTCGGATAAACCCGTTGAAGCGGAAAAAATTGTTTCCTGCATAAATGCAGCTTGCCTTGCACCTTCTGCGTGCAATACTCAGCCCTACCATTTTTATGTTGCCCATGCACCCGAGGCTGTTCTTGTAGCAGCAGAATATTGCAAGGGTGAAAAGGTTAATAAATGGGTCGGTGAGGCAAAAGCCTTTGTTATAATCACTCAGGAGCACGCCGATATACCTTATAATAACCCCGAGGCACATAGACGTGACTATCGTCAGTATGATATCGGTCTTGCAGTAGAAAACTTCTGCCTTGAAGCTACCGAACAGGGAATCGGAACCTGCATTCTCGGTGTATTTAACGAGGAAAAACTCAAAGCAAATTTCCGTATTCCGAGTACAAAATCCATCGCTCTTATTATAGCTATGGGTTATCCCGCAGAAAGCGAAATAAGAACCAAAAAGCGTAAACCCCTTGAAGATATGATTACATATCTCAGATAAGATACCCATAAAAGACAAGATGAATATCTTGTCTTTTGCTGTTTTAAGGAGAAACGAATGATAGAAAACGAAACAACAGTTCAGCGTGCGATACTTGTTGCAGCGGACTGCGGAGAATGGGATGCAGAGGTCTCGATAGATGAGCTTGAGGAGCTTGCGAAAAGTGCAGGTGCCGAGGTTGTTGCAAAGGTTATACAGCAGCGCAAGGATTACGATAAGGCAACTCTTATCGGTCGAGGAAAGCTTGATGAGGTTCGTGAGCTTGCAGAAATAAACTCCGCCGATATACTTATTTTCGACCATGAACTTACAGCGGCGAATATAAGAAACCTTGAGGAAGCAACGGGATTAGGTGTAATTGACCGAACAATGCTGATTCTTGATATTTTTGCTTCCCGTGCTCAAACAAGAGCCGGACGCCTTCAGGTTGAGCTTGCGCAGTATAAATATAGGCTGCCGAGGCTTGAAGGTATGGGAAAAAATCTTTCAAGACTCGGTGGCGGAATCGGAACAAGAGGCCCCGGTGAATCAAAGCTTGAAAGTGACCGCAGACATATAAGAAGACGCATTGAAAGCCTTGAGCGCAAGCTCGAGGAGCTTTCCGCAAATCGAGAGCTTATTCGTTCTCGAAGAAAAAAAGAAGGCGTAATTACTGCGGCAATAATCGGATACACAAATGCAGGAAAATCCACATTGCTCAACCGCCTTACAAATGCGGGAGTCCTTTCGGAGGATAAGCTTTTCGCAACCCTTGACCCTACCGCAAGAAGCCTTGAACTTCCGGACGGAAGAAGCATTATGCTTGTGGATACAGTTGGATTTGTACGCAGACTTCCTCACCATTTAGTTGAGGCATTCAAATCAACCCTTGAGGAAACGGTTCAGGCAGATATTCTGCTCAATGTCTGCGACATTTCCTCCGGAGAGGCTGATTCGCAAACGGAGGTCACAAGAGATCTTCTGAGAAGCCTTAAAGCGGATAAAAGTCCCGTGCTCAATGTTTTGAATAAATGCGATCTTATTGAAGGCGAGCTGCCTATATGCACCGATGACTGTGTTCTTATTTCAGCCGCAACCGGTTACGGAATAGATGAAATGCTCCATAAGCTTGCAAAGCTCCTTCCTCCAAGCCAAATAAGGATGAAACTGCTTATTCCTTATTCAGCAGGTGGAATTTCCGCAGAAATTCGTGAAAGCGGAAAGATATTCAGCGAGGAATTTACCGAAAACGGAACTTTAGTAGATGCTTTGGTTGATGTGAAAATTTTGCATAAAGTAGAAGGATATCAAATATGAAAAAGCGGTTTCCCGAAAGGGAAACCGCTTTTTTGTATAAAAAAAGAACGAGGCAAAAGCCTCGTTCTTTTATATCAAATAGTTAAATTATTTGATGTTGTGGTAGCCAGCATATTCGCTGAGGCAGCCGTGTTTAACACCGATTACAGAATCTTCTGCAGAGGTCTTAACAGTGAAGAGGTTGATTGCTTCTTCAGTGGTAAGTTCATTTGCTACAAGGTAATGGAGCATAGTGAAGTTATCGTCGTTTCTGAAGAGGAGCTCTTCGTCTTTGTCAAGTCTCATGGTGAAGCTGGAGGAACGCATGCCGCGGAGACCGTTTTCTTCACGACCCTGGAGAACGTAAAGAGTGTCGCCGTTTGCGTTTGCAGTTGCAAGGTCATATCCGAGATAATCTCTCTGATAGATTGCGATAACTGCTGCGATACCGCCGCCGTCGGTAACTTTACGGTTTGCACGGTTGAAGTTGATAACGAGTTTGAGGTTATCAAATTCGGTAGTGAAGTTCCAGTCACCGGTGGAGTCCATGAAGCCTGCGAGAGGGCCTACACCGTATTTCGGTACGAGTGCATTTTTGATAGCCTCAACTTTGCCGATACCCTGAGTCTGAGCTTTGATAGGAGCATCGTCACGTTTCCAGCCTTCGCCGTCAACAACCCAGCCACAGCCGGTTTCGTAATCATATTCGTGCTCATATTTGCCGTCTTCGCCAACAACGTTGGTCATAGCGAGCATACCGGTGCAGTAGTCATGGAGACCGAAAGCGTCGATTGCAGCACGGATAGGATCAGTTGCGGAAGCGGAGCATACCCAAACATCGATGCCAGCTTCGTCAAGGGATTTCCAGAGATTTTTAAGAGGTTCGGAAACGCAGGTACCATTGGTGATTTCAACGGTTACAACGCCTGCTTCGGACTCGATGGTCTCAGGAGAGGTCCAAGTCTCATAGCTGGATTCAACAGTGAGATATTTGGAGTGGGAAGCATATGCAAGATCATAAACTTCCTGCTCGGTCATACCGGTGAACCAGTAGAGAACCCAAGGATAGGAAACGGAAGCGGATTCCATGTCGCCGATGAGAGCATACATAGCACGCATTTTGGTTGCGAATTCAGACCACTGTTCGTCAGCCTGGATTTCAGCCTGTGCAGCTTCGTCAAGACCTTTAGCAGTGAAAGGACCATAAGTCTCGTAAAGGTAAGTATATGCTTTTACGATGTCGTTGATCCATGCCTGGTAGGTGGAGGGTTCGGAATAATCGTTTTCACGAACTTCTTCGAGATCGCCAATGCCTTCCATAAGTACGCCGGGAAGTTCTTCGGGGGTAAATGCGAAGGTCATGGTGCGGAGCTGATGAACAGCAAGCTGTTCCTCAACGTCGAAGATGGAGCAGGTGTTATCGAAGTCGAAAACTACGTATGCGTTTTCGGTGCCGCCGTAAGTAGCGATGAAGTCTTCAACAGCTTTCTGAACATCTTCAGAGAAAGCGTCGGTTACTTCAAGACCGGGAGCTGCATATTTTGCTTTGAGTTCTTCGATTTCTGCTGCAAATTCTTCAGCATAAGTTTTTGCTTCGGGCTCGCTGGATTCGGGCTGGGAATCAACAGGATTCTCAGGCTCTTCTTCTTCAGCATTGTTGCATGCTGCGAAAGAGAGAACCATTACGAGTGCGAGAAGCAGTGCGAGAAGTTTTTTCATAGTGACACTCCTTACATTTTGTGTTTCTACACTTCTTTTAGTAAATATGGAGCGTACCCCATATTTCATTGCTATAATACTATTTTTAAATTTGAATGTCAATAATTCTGACAGAATTGTAACCATTTTTAAAAACATAATGCAGGAAAAGTTTACATTTTTTGTTATAATTTATAAAATGATTGACAAATGCAGCAGCAATCTTGTTTAATATGCGACTTCGATTGAAAAAATTGAAAAGTGCACACATTCAAATTGAATGTGTGCATTTTATGTTTAAAGACTATTTACAGAATCTGAAAGTTATATGACCTCCGTAAACGGAATAATCAAGTCCGGAAATTTTCGGAGATACCGCAAAATATGAGGTTTCATAGAAAAGCGGAAGTGCGGGCATAGCCTGTAAAAGCATCTGCTCTGCTACCGAAAATGAATCTGCCATAAGCGAAAAATCCTCCTCATGTGAAGCGGAGTTTACAGCCTTGCTGAATTCCTCATGATAAAATCCGGTGAAATTATCCGCATCGGTAAAAATTGAGAAAATTGCATTCGGGTTGTCATATTGAGGGGTGAGTGAAACAAGTGCAAGGTCATAATTTCCGGAGGAAACAGCATTTGAAAGTTCACTTTCGCTGACGGGAATAAGGTTTATGAAAACCGCAAGGTTATCCTGAACGCTTTTTTGAACAAAACCCATTGCAGGAATAAATTCCTCGGTACAAATTATAGTAAGGGTCGGGAGTTTTGAAAGTCCGAGCTCATCAAGTCCCGCCTTAAAAAGGTCGGAGGCAATTTCAGGGTCAAATTCAAATCCGGAAAAACTTTCTCCGACGGTTTTGCGATAATTTTGTCCGTTCAAAGTAACACAGGGCGGAATATAGGCATCTGCAATGCGAAAGTTATCCGCAATTTTAGGTTCAAGCAAACTTTTGTCTATTGCGTAGGATATTGCCCTGCGTATTTTATTGTTTTTAAGAATTTCATCTTCCGTGTTGAATGCCATAACCCATGTAGTGTTTTCGCTTTCAAGAATTGAAAAACCTTTTTCAGAAAGGGTATTTGAGTCGGAATAGTTTATTACGGAGCAGTCAACAGTCTCCTCCGAAAGCCTTGAAACAGCATTTGCTTTAGGGTCATCTTTTACAAAAAGATAGACATTTTCGTATTCGCTGTTTGCAATAGGACTGTTTTCATTAGGAGAAAGAACATAGCTGTAGTTGTTTATTCTTCTTACATAATAAGCGCCGTTAAAAATTGTGTAGGAAAGTCCGAGTCCGTATCTGCCTTTTGTGTTATAGAAAAAATTGCGGTTACAGGGCATTGCCGCAGCATTAGTCAAAAGATCGGGGAAAAGCGGATCCGCACTTTCAAGGGTTATTTTAAGAGTGTATGTGTCAACTGCTTTTACACCGAGAGCGGATTTCGGGAGCTTTTTATTTAAAATAGCCTCGGAGTTTTTTATATTGAAAAAGTCACTTCGTGAGGGAGCGGATGTCTCCGGGCTGAAAAGTCTTTCAAACGCAAAAAGAAAATCATCGGAGGTCACGGGTGTTTCACCGTCACTCCATAAAAGATTCTGACTTAAATAAAATGTATAAGTAAGTCCGTCGTCGGAGACTTCCCATTTTTCGGCAGCACCTGAAACAATAACACCGTTTTCGTCTTTATCAAGAAGTCCCTGAAAACAGTTTTCGACAATTATAAGCTCGGGGTCACTTCCGGCAAGCTGAGGGTCAAAGGAATCAACACCCCTCGGAATATCAAATCCGAGAGTTTTCGGAGCACTGCATCCGGTAAAAAGCATTATAAAAACAAGAATCAGACATATAATTTTTTTAAACAAACCGAAAGCACCTCCGTTTCTTTTTAAAAATTAGGGTAAACCGAAATATCATGTAATATATATTATCATTGAAGCGAAAATTTTACAATGAAGAAAAAGTGAATTTTAATAGAAAAATAAGAAAATATTAAGTTTTTCTGTATTGTAATGAAAAAAGTTTTTTGTTATACTGTAATTGAAAAAACGAACAACTCTTAAACCTGCGTTAAAGCAACAGGTTTAAGTTAAACATATTGAGGAGGTATATTATGAATTGTAAAAATTGCGGAGCAGAAATTGCAGAGGGAAGTGTATTTTGCGGAAACTGCGGAATGAAAATAGTGGAAGAAAATACATATGAAGAACCCGTACAGGGCGAATATCAGCCTCCGGTAGTACCGGAATATACCGCACAGCCTATCTCCAATGAAAAACCGAACACCGTTCTTTGGATAGTTCTTGCGGCAGTTGAAATTTTTACCTGCTGTGGACTTACAGGTATAGTAAGCCTTATCTATGCAATACTCGGACATGTTGCAGCCGAAAAGGGCGATTTTGTCGATGCAGAGAGCAAGGTTAAAACCGCAAAAATCTGGTTCTGGGTCGGTTTAGGTCTTGGAATTGTATTTGTAATCATCTACTTCCTTTTGGTTATGATAGGTGTTGCAAGCTCCTTCGGTGAGGCTATTTATTACTGATGAAAAAGCGCATAGCTGTAATTGCGGCGGCGGCGGTATTCGCCGCCGCTGCTCTTTTATACCTTTATTTTACAGGCGAAGGTGATGGAGCGGGAATACCCTGTATGTTTCATCAGATAACCGGATTTTATTGCAGCGGTTGCGGTGCATCAAGAGCACTGCGCTCGATTTTGCATTTGGATTTTTACAGAGCCCTTCGCTACAACGCAATATTTACCCTTGCACTGCCGCTTATAGCGGTTTATTTCGGTGCGCTTATTTTAAGCTATATAAAATTCGGAAAGGACAAAATATCCTCACAAATACAAATGAAATTTGTCTGGATTTTTATAATTTCGGCAATTATTTACGGTATTTTAAGAAATATCCCCGAATTTTCATTCCTCGCTCCGACAATGATACCTTAGTTCCATTAAAAACCGTGCCGTTCTTGCTGAAAATTGCGATTCGATTGACATGGGGTCGTAATTGGACTATAATAAAATATTGAAAATGGAATATTAGCGATTTTTGTGACCGCATATGCGTTAAAAAGGAACACGGTTAAAATCCGTGGCTGCTACCTCAGCTGTATTTGCAGACGAAAAAATTAAAAATCCACTGCCGAAAGCGGGAAGGATATTTTTTCGGTTGAAGCATAAGCCAGAAGACTTGTCACAAAAGTTCCGTCGGGAATTCATTGGGAAAGGATGGATACCAAGCATCGTAAGCAGCTTGCAGTCCTTTTGGGGCTGCTTTTTTTATATTGTTTAAAGGAGAGAATGTTAATGAAAAGGCTTGTCGCACTTATTTTGGTATTTATATTTG
>CAZEKU010000035.1:0-3883 GCA_964512935.1 uncultured Oscillospiraceae bacterium
TAGTGGGGAACATTCCTACTACCATAAAGACAGCGAGCACTAATGAGATGAGTTTTTTGAAAAATTTGTTTTTCATTTTTCCTCCAACTTTCCCGGAAAATAAAAAAGCCTCCACGATTTTAATCCGTGGCGGCCGATTTTTCCGCTTTTTTTGCCTTTTGATGCCACAGCACCTTTTTATAAGGCCTTCCACGCATTGTCGACATTCTGGCTTGTACATTTAGAGCAGAGCTCCACGCTTTTCGTTCTACCTTCTCAGTTTCCCAATGGCCGATTCACATCGCAAACGAAAAGCTCCTGTACTTACAGCAACGGTTACTGCTCCGGACTTAAACCGGATCTCCTAATTCCGACGCCTGTGAAACAGGTTCACAGTCATAACATCGGAACACAATGCTGACTATTCTTTTATATTATATATAATATCACTATAAAGTTGCTTTTTCCATTATAAAACAACAACATAGCAAATTTGGACATTTCAATTTGCCGTTTTGCACTGTATAATTATATGACAGCGAAATTAAGCTGATAAAATTATAGAATTCGGCATCGGAGGTCAAATATTTTAGATGCAGCATGATGAAATTATGAAAAAATGTGAGCAATATATAGATGAGCATCTCGAATATCCGCCCACTGCAATGGAGCTTGCGGAATATTCGGGTTATTCTCTATACCATTTTTGTCACATTTTCAGGGCATATTTCGGTATACCCGTAGGAGAATTTATTTCTCGAAAAAAACTTCAAAGGGGCGCAAAAAGTCTTGCTGAGGGAAAAAGTGTCACCGAATCCGCTTTGAGCGCAGGTTATGACACTCCTTCGGGATTTACTAAGGCTTTTCGTAAGGCATACGGTGTTAATGCCACCGAATATAGAAAAAATCTTATGAAGGAAAAAATTCCTACGGTGGATTTTGTTGAAAAAGATGCTTTTACAGCATTCGGTTACTGCGTTATTCCCGATAAGGAAATAAGCATTAAAGATAACGGCGCTTACTGGAAAAATATTGATTTTTCAAAATACCCTGATTTTCCGAAAAACCTTGAGGACCGTGGTGAAATAGCCGCATGGATACATCCCGATAAGGAAAACGGTAGTTTCAGCTATTTTTTCGGTTTTGAAACAGATTATGATGAAACTTCTTCGGAATATTTTGTTTTGAAAATTCCGAAAACGAAATACGCTGTTTTTGAAGTTCCGGTAAATGTTTTTGACGAAAGTCTTTCGGAAAAGCTTAAAATTCTTTGGAATGAAATTTTTGAAAAATGGCTTTCCTATTTTGGAAAAGAATTTGATGGGGAAAATTTTTGCTTTGAATATTATCGAGGCGAAAAGGCATATATTTATATTCCGATAAAATAAAAAACCGTGCTCAATTTTGAGCACGGTTTTTTTAAAAGAAAAGGAGCCTTGCAAATTGCAAGGCTCCTTTTCACAGTGTGGAAACTATAATTGAAAGAAGGGAATTACTTAATTATTTTCTGCGTTTTTCTTCAACTACAGCAACAGCAGCTGCAAGAACAACGATTCCTGCTGCGGTAAGATCGAATACCGGTGCACCGGTGTTCGGGTTCTTTTCATCTTCCTTAGGAAGGATATCGGTTACACCGGGGTTGGGTTTATCCTCGTCATATACTTTCTTAGGAATGATTTTGGTTTCTTCATTTCCGCAAAGGCCGCATTCATGCTGCATAACACCGGTTTCGGTGTAGGTAGGATATTTTACAATATGCCATGCACCGTAGGAATGTGCATCGGGATCGATTTCGATATCGGTGCGAGAGGTGTAAGCAGTTTCTGCCCAAGTTTCGGTAAAGGTTGCTTTATATCTGGTATCACCCTTAGAAGAACAGGTTGCAGGAACAGCTACCTCGCTTGTTACCTTACCGGTTGCGGTGATATTATGCTGGCTGTTGTGTTTGCACTTACGAACTGCAGTGCAGGTTTTGCCGTCAGCACTCCAATTGTACTCAACTTTTTCCCAGCCATGTGCATTTGCATCAATAGCAATTTCTTCCTCTTTGGTGTTGTTGGTGCAATTGTTTTTGCAGGTATAAACTTTTTTACCTACTGCGGAACAGGTAGGAGCAGTGTCTACTTTTCCTTCGTCCCAATCATGAGCAACAGTTACTGCACATTCTGCGCTATAACCGGTTTCGCCTTCTGCGGTGGTTACAGTTTTTACGGTGATAGTTGCGCTACCTACGCCAACAACGGTTACTTTACCGTTTTGGTCAACAGTAACAACTTTTTCATCGGAAGATTTCCACTCAAGAGTTTTGTCTGCAATATCTTTGCTGAGAGTTGCTTTAAGGGTTTCGGGAGTGTTGTTGCACTTGAGGGCGAGAGTAGTTTTGTCAAGAGTTACACCGGTAGTGGAAACTTTTACGGTGATGTCGGGCATTACTGCTCTTGTATGATCGGTGGAAACAGCGTTCATATTTGCAGGAACACCTTCGTTGGTAAGAATACGGTGTCCGCCGAGAATATTATTGGTTCCCATTACGCTGAAGTCGATATAACCGCCTTTGAATACATTGTCACCGCTCTGTGCAACGGTAACGGTAATCTTGTTATCTGCGATAAAGGTATACTGACCGCCTTTTGCAGCATAGACAGTGCCTTCGGGCATTGTTGTATAGAGAATCTTATGACCCTGGCTGCCGGGTACAGTTTGCCAAGTGGAACCGGGTTTAAGTTTACCATAACCGGGGTTATAGATACCGGAGAATTTAGGAATAGGCATATAGAGTCCGTCGAAATGAATCTCGATCTGGTCGCCTACGAAGATTTCACTGCTTCCTTCTCTGGTGAGGTTTTTGATAGTATAGCTTACTTTTGCAGCTCTTACTACCTGGTAAGCGGTTTCGCCATCAGCAGTAAGTCTGATTATATTGTTGCCTCCGACAAGACCGGTTGCAGTGAATTTGCCATCGGCAAGGGGAATTGCAGTCCAAGTTTTGCCTTTATCGGTGGAGAGCTCTGCTTTGGTTGCAGCTTTTTCACCGACTTTTGCAGTAAAGGTGAGTGCGCCGGAATTTCCGGTGAAGTATACAGTATCATATTCGGTATCCCAAACATTGATGCTGCCCTCTGCGGTAATAGCAGCGCTGTTACCTGCGGTACCTACTTCGATAACTACAAGGCTGGTTCTGTTAGGATCGGTTGCGCCGTAAATACCGGTCATAGTTGTGCCTTTGCCGCCGATCTTAATTGCATCATAGGATACTTCGATTATTGCGATACCGTTGGAAACACCTTCGATATCCATCCAGTTGGAGGAGTTTCCGGTGCCTGCGTTACCGGTGCATCTATCGGTTGCGGGAGTCATTTTGATATGCTCTCCACCGGAGATGATGGTGTAGTTATAGTCGGGCTCGATCATAATATTACCAGTTACGGTATTAACGATCTGCCATGCTGCACGGTAAGAACGGAGGCGGAAGGTTTCACCAACACCGAGCTGGAGATTGTTCTGTCCGTTTACATTGAGCATAGTGCTTGCTTCGCCGAGGTGTCCGGTTACAGTACCAGTTGTAGTGGTAGGAGCAGGATCATCTTTGAAATCTACTACGATATGTTCATAGGTACCACTCTGGAAATATCCTGCATGGGTAAGTTTGCCTTCCATACTTACTCTGTAAGTATGTTGTGCGGTAGGAGCAGCAATGGTATAGGTTATGGTACCATCGCCGTTATCAATTTTTGCGGTAGCTTCAACTCTTTCTACGTTGAAGTTCTTTACCTGTTTGAATATTTCAATGGTTGCGCCTTTAGGAGCAGTAATTTTGCAGGGAGCAGGATCTGCATAGAAATAGATGGTCTGTGCTACGGTATTATTGGTAAAGCTGTTGGGGTTAGAGCTCTTTGATGCAATT
>CAZEKU010000035.1:3893-4937 GCA_964512935.1 uncultured Oscillospiraceae bacterium
TACATAACCTTCTGCTGCAGTTCCGTTAAGAACATAGGTAGGAGTATATTTGGGGTCTGCCTCGCTGCTGCTGTTTTTTGCAACAAGAAGTGCAGGAGTTACAGCGCCTTTGGATGCGTCTGTATACTGAGTTCCGAGAACAACATCGTGACCGTTGCTGCATACTACGCTTACGGTAACATCGCCTGCGTTAGGAGCGATGTAATTCTTAGCACCCTGGAAGTTTGCTCTTCTGAGGTTAATAATGGTGGTATCTTTGGTAACGGTAAATCCCATACCGCCGAGGTTGGTTTCACCATCGGTTGCACGGTAATAATAATTTCCGTTCGGAACGGTAAGCTCGTAAATATGGAAGTCGCTCTGTACACCTTTATCTACAACAAGGCTTGAATCCAATTTAGTGGTTGCTGCTTTATCGGTGTAGAAAGTTACGTTAATATCCATCTTTTTAGAGGATACTTTAACGGTAATGGTTTTAGGAGCGTTAGGATCGGTTACAGTTACATTACAAGTTGCGGTTTTGTCGCCTGCTTTTGCGGTGATTACTGCGGAACCTGCTTTAACTGCGGTTACTTTACCGCTTGCGTCAACGGTTGCAACATCTTCTGCGTTTGATGACCAAGTTACGGTTTTATCGCTTGCATCTTCGGGAGAAACGGTTGCAGTAAGAGTTTCGCTTCCACCGATGTCGAGATCGAGAGCAGTTTTGTTGAGGGCGACACCGGAAACTTCGATAGCAGGTACAACTTTAATGATTACCTCGCCGTCTTTGATGGTGCCTTCGCCTACAAGCTCGTTAACAAATTCTTCACCATAGACGCCGTTTTTTTCGAGGGTAAATTTAGCATCGGAAGCGGTAGTTACGGTTTCTTTTGCTTTAAGAGTTACAACACCGATATTACCTACCGGAATGGTATGGGTCTCGGATTTAGGGTCAATATAAGAAATTGCAAAATAGGAACCTTTTGTTTCATCGGTTTTAACATTGCTTATTGCTACGGTACCAGAACCGTATGTAGTGCCGTTAAAACTTACAAATTCGAA
>CAZEKU010000035.1:4947-10272 GCA_964512935.1 uncultured Oscillospiraceae bacterium
AAAGGTGATAGCCAAAGGAAGTAACTTTTTGGATTGCCGTATCATTTTTTATGGTTACAGTTATATTTTGGCCTTTTACTACTTGTACTTTGTCGAATTCAAATGTGACATCAGCGAATGCTGTAATGCCCATACTTAAAATCATCATAAGTGCAAGTACAAATGAAAGTATTTTTTTCATACTTTGCCTCCTCATTTTTCAGCGGGAAAACTTGTGATTTTTCCGTTATAATAAGCATAAATAAGCGTTGCGTCAAGGTAGTTAACATCGCCGTCACCGCTTACATCAGCCACTGCAAGTTGGTCCGCAGTAAGAGTACGTTTTCCGTTGTAATAAGCATAAATAAGTGTAGCATCTAAATAGTCGATTTTGCCGTCATAGTTTACATCACCATATTCTGCTTTTAATTCAACGGACTTTTTATTTACCGTAAGGGTAAATGCCGCAGGACCTCTTTCGCTTGTTTTGCTTGCCTCACCTATACAGGAAATGTAATAGGTTCCGGGAGCAAGGTTTTGGGGAACGGTTATTTCGCCCTTATCATTGGTGGTTCCCATTTTTGTCCAATATTCTCCCGAAACTATCTGTCCTGCATAGTTCTTTGCAAGAATATAGTAAACATTCTCATTGGGGAGTGTTACCATACCATCATCGGAATCATAGCTTGAGGTAGTTTTTTGAAGAACAAGGGAAAGGCTTTCGCCCTCTGTTATTTCTGCCATATCCAAAGCACCTGCTTTTGTTTTAAAGCAGCTGAAGGACGAACCATAAACTGTAGGATCCTTGATTAAATGGGCGTTGATTTTCATTCCGTCGAAAAGTGCCTGCTGGTCACTTGTGGAACCCCAACCGGGTTTTCCGAGAGGGAATTTGTAATCAAGGTAATAGTTCATGTTTGTGCTTCCGTTCCAGAATTTCATAAACGATGAACCTGCGCCCTGGGTCCAGCTTATAAATTCGAAGATATGGTCGCCGCCTTTACCTGCTTCGCTTGCATCCATACCGCACATATAAATTTCGGTGGCATAGATGAAAACATGCATGGTTGTTACAACACCGTCCGCAGTGATTGCTGTACCCGGTTTCTGAGTGCTGCCTGAATAGCAATCCGGATTATAGTAATAATCCGAAAGGCCATAAAGTGCAAGATCGAAATACGGCACGCTGAGCTTTGTGTTGAACAAGACCTTCTGGTTGTTCGGCAGATAAAAGCCGTCGGTACCTTCGGTGATTGTCATATAGACATCAATGGTACCGTTTTTGTTTGTGTCGCCTTGAAGCGTAGTCGCAAAGGCGGCTGTCGGCAGCATCAATACGAGCATCAACACTGCCAGGAAAATGCTTAGGATTTTCTTTTTCATTTTTTGTTTCCCTTCTTTTTTTATTTTATTTTCAAGAATCACTTCTTTCGATTACTTATTAAAAACTTTTGGGGAATGACCCCTTGTTTTTCTTCGTCTTGGGATTTTCGGCGATTTAAGTCCTGCCTTTTCAAGCACCCTCGGCCATGGACCGAAGCGCACTTTAAGACATATAAAGCCGATAACCTCATGTTTTTTCGGAGCTCGTCCAAGCTCCTCAGCTTTTTTTCTGACTATTTCGAGGAGCTCCTCATCGGTATCGTTTTTATGTACCTCCGTAAATTCATCCTCGACTGTTTTTCTCTCGCCATCCAGCCCACGTCTTTCTTCTCGCGAGATTATGCTTTCTTCGGAAATCAACATTCTTCTCCTTTTTTCTAATAAAAAAAGCCACAATAACCCCTTGGTTACTGCAGCCGAATTTCTGTTTCCAAACTATACCGTCCGCATAAAATTTTATTTTATGTTCTTCGGTTTCGATCATCACTGGCTTTCTGGCTCATGCATTGGAGGGAAAATTCCCTTTCGTCTTTTATCCTACCTTCTCAGATTTTAACCAATGGCCGACTTACGCCGCGGATAAAAAACTCCTGCACTTACAGCCCCTGGGCGGGCTCCGGACTCCAACCGGATTTCCTTATTCCTGCGCCCGGTTTTAATAACCGGTCTTTACGCGGAACTTGATGCAGCTTATTTGTTTTTCAATTTTAAAGTTTGTGTAAGACTTCGAGTAAATTATACTACTGTATCGTTTCTTTTTCTATGCCTTAAGCAGAAGTTAGCAAAAACGGTCACTTTTCGTGATGCAATTTTTGTTTTTTCAAACATAGGCTTTATTATTATGTATTAAGATGTGCTTTTAGTCGAATTTGGAATAAAAATCCTGCTTTTTTCCATAGCCAAATATAAAAACTTATGCTACAATTAAATAAATAAAATGAAAACGGAGGTGGTCGTTTTATGTTTGAAAAGAAATTTTTTGATAAAAACATCGAGCCCCGATGTGAATATTGCTCCGGCGGATATCTTTCTTCCGACGGAAAAAATGTACTTTGCAAGAAAAAGGGCATTGTTGAAAGAGGATTTCACTGTCACAGTTTCGATTATGACCCGCTTTTAAGAGTTCCTCATCCGAAAGCACCCGAACTCCCGACCTTTGATCCGGAGGAATTTAAAATTTGAAAAAGCTTATATCTTTTATTTTTACATTGTTTTTGATTTTTGCAATCAGCACCTGTGCTTTTGCATTTGAATATCCGGAAAGACTTTTTTCGGTGGATGCCTCTAAGGTGAATGATGTCGATGAGGTTATTTCCTACGCTGTTCAAAAAGGCTTTAACGGAATTATTATTGATCTTCGCAAAGCCAATTCCATAGAATTTTATGAGAAAGCGGCTGCAATTTGTCCCGACGAAATTCAAGTTTATGTATTTGCAGGCGAAGAATTTGTTAAAGAAATTCCGAACGATGTTAAAATCGTTGTTGACGCAAACATATCCGAAGATTTGTTAAAGATTCTTTCGGATGAACACGGCTTTGAAAAAACGGTTTTGTACCTTCCTTTTGAGGATGAAACTGCGCTTTCTGCGGCAAAGCTTTTTTACGAAAAAGGTTATTTTAAAACAGTTCTTGCGGAAAATTTGCTTTCCTGCCATTCAGAATACGGTTACGAGGAATATCTTCTTGACATCTCCGAAACTTTTTCGGATTCGAAGATAATATCATTAAACCGCCATGAAAGACTTTTTATTCCTATTTCAAAGGGAGATTTTTACGGCGATATTTTTGAGCTTAACAATCAATATCTTGTAAACCGCATACAGAATATCGGCTTTTGCGTTTCGGATTTTTCATCGCTCAAAAAGAATATCGGCGGAAGTGCGGATTTTCTTACAGCATATTTTGACAGCGATGTCCTTGATAAATATGCAAATTTTTCAATTTCCAAAAAGCTTGAGATTACCCGTCCCGTATGGTCAAGTATTTCTGTTGAAACCGATTCGTATACCATTTTCGGAACATCCGACCCTACTAAGCCCCTTTATATGAACGGAGAAGAAATTGAGCGTATAAGCAGCAGCGGACTTTTTGCCGTAACTGTTAAAAGCAGTAAAAGCGGAATAAAATACACTTTTACGCAAAGCGGTGCTTCCGATTCCGTTGTTATAAAAAAGAGTTCGTCTATCTCATCCGGCACAACTAAAAAATTGAGTTCGCTTGCTCCGCAAAATTCCTCCTTAGTAACCGATAAAAATACTGTTTTTAAGCTATCATGTGTTGGACCCTCCGGCGGTTATGTTACCGCAACTGTTCAGGGAAAAACCGTTGTTTTAAAGCAGGTTGCTTATGCGGACAAAGGTGTTCCGGCAAAATTCAGCGGTGAAATAGATCTTTCGGGAGAATACCCCGAAAATGAAGTTGTTGACCTCGGTAAAGTTACCTATGCACTTTCCTACGGTGGAGAAACTTCTACTTATAAGAGTGGCTCAAATATTTACTTTGTCGGAAACAGCGCAAAGCTTGCAATTCGTGCTAACGCTGAGCTTGCAGGTGTTGAAAAGGCATCTGTTGAGAAAGGCAATTATCTTACAACTTTAAGAACCGGTTGTCTTGATTATGTAGATGAAATCACCGAAAACGGTTGGTATAAGGTATCCTGCGGAGGATATATGAAACCTTCACACTGTGATATTGTTGTGGGAAACAGCGATATTATAAACAGCGTTTCCGCTTATGAACGTGAAATCGGTGAAAATTATGAAAAGCTTATTTTGAAATGCTCGGCTTTGCCTGCATTTAAAGGCGAAATAAACGGAAAAGTTTTTTCAATCACTCTTTTTAATACTAAGCTCAGCGATTTTTCATCAACGGATTTGAATTCCGATCTAATGTATCGAATAAATCCCGTTGACAATGGAGACGGAAGTATTACCGTATATTTCTTTTCAAGAATCAAGCTTTGGGGATGGGATGTATTTACAGACCCCGAAAGCAATAGTTTTTCTATTGTACTTAAAGGAACTCCGAAACTTTCGGATGATCCTTCAAAGCCCCTTTCCGGAATAACCGTAACCATTTGTTCCGGTCACGGAGGCACCGATCCGGGTGCTTTAAGTGTTGCGGGTGAAAACGGTGTTAATGAGGCTCAAATTAACCTTGCTAATACGCTTGCAATCGCTGAGGCTGTTGAAAATCTCGGTGCAAAAACCATTGTAATTGCCGCAGATGATAAAAAACTCGATACATACGCAAGAACAGATCCTGCGAGATATGCATATACCGATATTTATGTTTGCTGTCATGCAAACTCCATTGCGGAAAATGCAAACGCAAATCTTTGGTGCGGAACTTATGTATATTATCATTTTGAGCACAGTGCTGAATTTTCGAAAAAGCTCTGCGATTACATCAGCGCCTCAACCAATCGTGATAACGAAGGTGCAGAACAGGGTTACTACTCTGTAACAAGGCTTACTATGTGTCCTGCTGTAATGCTTGAGGTCGGATTTGTTTCAAACCCGAAGGAGCTTGAAAGTCTTATAGATCCCCGTGATATTCAAAAAACAGCCTTTGCTGTTACGAAATCCATTTTGGAAATACTCAATTATTAAAACAAAAAGCATCCGCACCAAAATCGGTGCAGATGCTTTTCTGTTTTGTCATTTTTGTTGACCTCTTTTTTGAAAATGGGTATAAAAAAAGACCGCCAACTTTTCGCACATTGCGACCAGCGGGCGGTCTGTTTTTGGATATTCGGTTATTGAATTCTACAGATTAAAGTTTATGATACAGATTTCCCCATTTATTGAAACAAACGATTGTTGCTTTGTAAATATTCCTCTCGGGTTATTTCCAACTGAACATTTCCATCTGTCGTATTTATTTCTCTAAAGCCCACTAATTTGTGGATATGGTACGCTGCATCACGAGTGGTTTCAAAATCGTTGTGTAATCGAGACACAT
>CAZEKU010000036.1:0-10174 GCA_964512935.1 uncultured Oscillospiraceae bacterium
AACGGACAAGCGGGGATACAATAACACGCTCTGCGCCGTTTATGACAAAGGTTCCTGAAGGGGTCATTATCGGGAAATCTCCCATAAAGATATCCTGTTCTTTGATCTCTCCGGTTTCCTTATTCTGCAATCTTGCTCTTACGCGAAGAGGTGCAGCATAAGTAACGTCGCGCTCTTTGCATTCCTCGATAGTATATTTGGGCTTATTTTCGATATGATAATCTACAAAGTCCAAAACAAGGTTTCCGGAATAGTCAGTGATGGCCGAAACATCACGGAATACTTCCTGAAGTCCCTCTTCAAGGAACCATCTATAAGAGTCTTTCTGAACCTCGATAAGGTTCGGCATATCGAGAACCTCGTCGATTTTGGAAAAACTCATGCGGACATTTTTTCCGAGCTTGACAGGTTTTACGTTTACCAAATAGCTCACTCCATTCATCCGTATTTACGTCGTTTATTTTTCTTTACCGAAACACTTGCATTTTCTTCTGAACTGTGGTATAGTAGTTGAGAATGAGATACAAGAGTCCATTATGGTAAATTTTATAATTATATTACTAAAGTCAATGCGTGTCAAGCCGTTTTATACGGTTTGATGCAATTTTTTTATAATTTTTTAAAATTTAGGGCAAAAACAGCAAGTTCAGACTGTTCTTTGCCCTATTTTTTGTTAATTATTGGAATTTTTCAAATTTTTATTCATTTCAAATTTTTCGGTTTTCAAGGCTCAAAAAGCTCCCGAAAAACGCTGTTTTTGTTAAAAAGTGTACACTGTTCCGCGTGTTCCAATAGTGCTGTTTAACGATTCTTTTTTGCAATTTATAAAATAACCGCCCGAACATTTCTGTTCGAGCGGTTATTTTTTTAGGCTATCTGCCGCATTTTATTCTTCAAGTTCTCGCATAAGATTTTCTCTTATGCGTTTCATTATATGATCGCTGTATTCAAGTTCTCCGCTTTCTAAAAGAAGTGCAGCGCCGTAGGCAATACTTCTTATAACATATCCTCTATCCGCTCTTTCAATCGGATCCATTTCAGTAAAGCAAAGCTCCATAAGCTTTGTTATTCTTTCTGCAAGTGGAAGTTCTCTTCCGGAAAGCATGAGCACCGCTCTGAAATGAGGATTAGCAATGCAAAAGCGTATATAGGCGATACAAATTTCCGCAATACGGATTTTCGGATCTTTGTATACTGCCGAAACCTGATCTAAAAGTATATCAAGCTGTTTATTTATATATTCGAAAATGCTTTCGATAAGCACCTCTTTATTTTTAAAATGTTTATAGGGTGCAGCACAGGAGATATTGCAGGCGCAGGCCACTCTTCTTAATGAAAAATCCGCAATACCGTGAACTTCAAGTTCTGAAATTCCCGCTATTATAAGCTGTTCCCTAACCGAAGCCGAGCCTAATTCTTCATCCATAAAGCAATCCTCCCTTTTTAAGCTTTTTTACAGTAAATATTATACTACTATAAAAAATAATTTCAATCATTGACATTTTCCTCAATCGGGTGTATGATATTCCCATTATCATATTGGTTAACAGTGTTAACCAATATCCCGGAGGTGCAATATGAATACCGAAAGAATGAGAGAACTCGGTGAAAAGCGTTCCGTTATTAGAGAGCTTTTTGAATATGGCAATAGGCGAAAGTCCGAAATCGGTGCCGAAAATGTTTTCGATTTTAGCATAGGCAACCCTAATGTTCCCGCTCCGAAAGAATTTTCAAAGGAGCTTTGCCGTCTTATTGAGGAAACCGATCCCGTTTCTCTTCACGGTTATACCTCTGCTTCTGGTGATATCCTTGCACGAAAAGCCATTGCCTCAAATCTCAACGAAAGATTCGGTACAGACTTTTGCGCAGAAAATTTATACTTGACCTGCGGAGCCGCGGCATCTCTTACAATTTCACTTTCATCGGTTGTAAACAGCGGCGATGAAGTTATTCTTTTTGCACCGTTTTTTCCCGAATACACTGTTTTCGTTGAGGCTGCCGGAGGAAAATCCGTAATTGTTCCATGTAATGAACCGGATTTTCAAATTGACCTTAAAAAGTTTGAAAATTCAATCTCCGAAAAAACCTCCGCCGTTATAATAAATTCTCCGAACAATCCCTCCGGCACTGTTTTTTCGGAGGAATGTATAAAAAATCTCTGCAAAATACTTTCTGCTGCGGAGGAAAAATTTAGGCGAAAAATCTATCTTATCTCCGATGAGCCCTATCGTGAGCTTGTTTATGACAATATAAAGCTCCCGTTCATCGCCGATTATTATAATGATACAATTATATGTTATTCATGGAGCAAAAGTCTTTCTCTGCCGGGTGAGCGCATAGGCTATATCCTTGTTTCTCCGAAAAATTCAAATTGGAAATCGCTTTATTCTACAATTTGTGGAAGTGGCCGTGCCCTTGGATTTGTTTGTGCTCCCGCAATTTTTCAGCATATGATACCTAAATGCATTGAGATGACTTCGGATATTTCCGTTTACGAAAAAAATCGTGATATCCTCTATAAAGCCCTTACGGAGATGGGATTTAATGCGGTGCATCCGGACGGTGCATTCTATCTTTTTGTAAAATCGCCCGAACCCGATGCTAAAGCTTTTTCCGAAAAAGCGAAAAAATATGAGCTTTTAATAGTTCCGAGCGATGATTTCGGTATTGATGGTTTTGTGAGAATTTCCTACTGTGTTTCCACAGAACAAATAAAGCGGTCACTTCCCGCCTTTAAAAAACTTGCGGAGGAATATTTTAATGAACAAGCTTGAAGATGCAAGAAAAGCAATCAACAAAATAGACGAAGAAATGGCGGAGCTTTTTGTAAAAAGAATGGATGCCGCAAGGATTATATCCGAATATAAAATGGAGCACGGACTTCCGATTCTCGATCAAAAGCGTGAAAACGAACTTATTGAAAAAAACTCCGGATTTGTAAAGGATGAATCTCTCCGCTCCTACTATGTAAGTTTTCTTAAAGAAACCATGGGAATTTCCCGAAAATATCAGCAGATGCTTCAGGAGGGACTTTCCGTTGCATACAGCGGTGTTGAGGGTGCTTTTGCAAATATTGCAGCAAAGAAAATTTTTCCGAACGCAAAGCAAATTTCCTTCGGTGATTTCGGTTCCGCTTATGATGCTGTTGTAAACGGTGAATGTGACTGTGCCGTTCTTCCTATTGAAAACAGCTTTGCCGGTGAGGTAACTCAAGTAATTGACCTTATGTTCAGCGGAAATCTTCATATAAACGGAATTTACGATCTTGAAGTTACCCATAACCTTTTAGGACTTCCCGACGCATCAATAGATGATATCAAAACCGTTACAAGTCATCCTCAGGCCCTTGAACAATGCTCGGAATATATAAAAAATCATGGTTTTGATCTTATCCGTGCAAATAATACCGCTATTGCCGCTCAAAATGTGATCGAAAAAGGTGATAAAAGCATTGCCGCAATTGCAAGCAAAGATACCGCAGAGCTTTACGGTTTAAAAATTTTGGAAACTCACATAAATGAAAGCAGCAACAATACAACTCGCTTTGCTGTTTTTTCAAGAGCGGAAAGTCTTCCCGATTACAAAGAAACCGGTCGTCAGTTCATAATGGTGTTCACTGTTCGTGATGAGGCGGGAGCGCTTGCTCAGGCTATAAATATAATCGGTGACTGCGGATTCAATATGAGAACTCTGCGCAGCAGACCTATGAAAAATCTGATGTGGAAATACTATTTTTATGTTGAGGCGGACGGAAATGTTTACAGCGAAAAGGGCAAAAAAATGATGGATGCCCTTCCGAAGTGCTGCGACCGCCTTCGCATAATAGGCTCCTTCCCCCATGAAAAGAAAATTTGAGCAAGGAGGAATTTTGTGAATATACCCATAAAGCTTCCCCTCGGGAGTTACGATATAACCATCGAGCGAGGCGTGCTCAAAAAAGCAGGTGCCCTGCTTAATCTCAACCGTAAGGTTCTCATCGTTACGGATTCCGGTGTTCCGAAGGAATATTCGGAACAAATTGCCTTGCAAAGTCGCTTTCCGTTTATTGAAACCGTTACAATGGGTGAAGAAAGCAAAAGTCTTTCTTCATTCGAAAGGCTTTGCAAAGCAATGCTTGAGCACGGTTTTACAAGGAGCGACTGCGTCGTCGCCGTAGGCGGAGGTGTTGTAGGCGACCTTGCGGGATTTGCCGCCGCATGCTTTATTAGAGGAATAGATTTTTATAATATTCCCACAACCGTTCTTTCGCAAGTTGATTCCTCTGTCGGAGGAAAAACCGCAGTTAATTTTATGGGCGTAAAAAATATAATCGGCGCATTCCATCAGCCAAAAGCCGTGCTCATAGATCCTGATACGCTTAAAACCCTTTCGAAACGCCATTTTTCGAATGGCCTTGCAGAGGCTTTAAAAATGTCGCTCACCTTTGATAAAGAGCTTTTCGAGCTTTTTGAAAACGGTGATGCTCATGAGCATATTGAAACAATCATTGAGCATTCCGTTAAAGCAAAATCTCTTGTTGTTGAACAGGACGAAAAGGAAAGCGGTTTAAGAAAGGTACTCAACTTTGGTCATACAATAGGTCATGCCATTGAAAGTGCCGAAAATCTCGGTGGATTTTATCACGGTGAATGTGTCGCCCTCGGAATGATTCCGATGTGCTCACCGGATATTCGCAATAGACTTATAGCGGTGCTCAAAAAACTCTCGCTGCCCTATGAATATCACGGTGATATTGAAAAGCTTATGGCATCCGCAGCACATGATAAAAAATTTTCCGGTGAAAAGGTAACCGTTATCACCCTTAACGATATAGAAGATTTCTCATTTGAGGAATGGTCCACCGATAAACTTTTTGAGCATATGAAGGAGTTTTTTGCATGAAAGATACAATCGGACAAAGCGTTTCACTCACTCTTGCAGGCGAAAGTCATGGTGCCGGAATAATCGCAACTCTCTCCGGAATTGCTCCGGGTATCCCCGTTGATGAAGATTTTATTGCGGCACAGCTTTTGAAAAGGCGTCCGCAGGGTGCAATTTCAACCGCAAGACAGGAAGAAGATAAGTTTGAAATACTGAGCGGTGTTTTTGAAGGTCATACCACCGGTACGCCTATTACGATTTTGATAAGAAACGAAAACACCCGCAGCAAGGATTATTCCGAAATTTCACATATCGCAAGACCCGGTCACGCAGATTATTCCGCACAGTGTAAATATCACGGTTTTCAGGATTACCGTTGCGGCGTACATATTTCCGGTAGTACCACCGTCGGAATAGTCGCCGCAGGCGCTATTTGCATAAGTGCTCTTGAAAAAAAGGGTATATTTATCGGTACGCATATTTCAAATTGCTCCGGAATTTCCGATAGAAAATTCGGTTCGATAAAAGATGATATAATCTCTCTTAACAGCAAGATTTTTGCTGTGCTTGATGAAAATTCCTGCATTGAAATGGAAAAGGCTATTCTTGACACAAAAACTAAACTCGATTCCGTCGGAGGCGTTCTTGAAACTGCAATAATCGGAATTCCCGCAGGAATCGGCGAGCCCTATTTTGACAGCATTGAAAGCAAGCTTGCGCATATGCTTTTCAGCATTCCCGCTGTCAAAGGTGTTGAATTCGGAAGCGGTTTTGAAATGGCGAAAATGCTCGGAAGCGAATCAAACGATGCTTTCGGAATCGACGAAAATGGTGAAATTTATACAAAAACAAACCATAACGGAGGAATTAACGGTGGAATTTCAAATGGTTCTCCGATTATTTTCCGCTGTGCAATAAAGCCTACCCCTTCGATTTCACTTGAGCAGGAAACAGTTGATTTCGTTAAACTTGAAAACCTTGAATTTTCGATAAAGGGTCGTCACGACCCTGCAATAATCCACCGTGCAAGAGTTGTTGTGGATTCCGCTGCGGCAATTGTTCTTTGCGATATTCTCGCAGAGCGTTTCGGAACGGATTGGCTGAGGTGATAAAATGGAATACGGACTTATAGGGGAACATCTTCCTCATAGCTTTTCCCCGGAGATACATAAAAAAATCGGTGAATATAAATATGAACTTAAAGAGCTTTCTCCGAATGAACTTGAAACTTTTTTAAAGAAACGGGATTTCAAAGGAATAAATGTTACAATTCCATATAAACAGGCGGTAATCCCCTATCTTGACAATATTGATGATTCCGCTAAAACAATCGGTGCGGTAAATACCATTGTCAATCGAAACGGAAAGCTTTTCGGATACAATACGGATTTCGGCGGATTTAAGGCACTTATTGAGCAGTGCGGTGTTTCAGTTTCCGGTAAAAAAGCGCTTATTTTAGGAAACGGAGGCACCTCACATACCGCTGAGGCGGTACTTAAATCTCTCGGTGCTCAAACGGTGCTCAAAACAGATCTGTCGTGCTCAAACGGTGCTATTACAAATGAGGAGGCTGTGCGTCTTCATTCCGATACGGAAATTCTCATTAACACAACCCCTATGGGAATGTTCCCGAATATCGGAACTTTTGCTCTTGACCCATCAAAATTTCCGAAACTTAAGGCTGCCATAGATGTTGTTTACAATCCTCTTAAAACGGAATTTATCCAGCGAGCGGAGATGCTCGGAATTCCCGCACAGGGCGGACTTTATATGCTTGTTATGCAGGCAATTCTTGCCTATGAGCATTTTTTCGATACATCTGTTCCTAAAGAAAAGGCCGCAGCCATATATCGTGAGATTTATAATTCAAAGCAAAACATTGTTCTTATAGGAATGCCCTGTTGCGGAAAAACAACCGTAGGAAAGCTCCTTTCCGAAAAACTTTCGATGCCATTTTTTGATTCCGACTCGGTAATCACCGAAAATTCCAAAAGGACTATCCCTGAAATTTTCAAAAATGACGGTGAAAAGGCGTTTCGTAGCCTTGAACACGATACTATTTTTGAGCTTTCCAAAAAAACAGGCTCTATTATTGCAACGGGCGGCGGCGCAGTTTTAAATTCTGAAAACATACTTAACCTTTCAAAAAACGGAAAAATATATTTTATCGACCGTCCTCTTAAAAACCTTGTTCCCACCGAGGACCGTCCTACCGCCTCAAGCGTTTCCGACATTGAAAAACGCTACAACGAGCGATATAAGCTATATTGCATCTATGCGGATAAAATAATCAATGCAAACTGCCTTGCAAATGATGTGGCTTTAAAAATAAAGGAGGATTTTGAGCTTTGAAAATTTTAGTTATAAACGGGCCTAACCTTAATATGCTCGGAATTAGAGAACCCGGTATTTACGGAAACGAAAATTACAAAACTCTTCTTGAAAAAATTTCCCTTTATGCAGAGGAAAAATCCCTTTCGGTGGATTTTTTTCAAAGCAATCACGAGGGTGCGCTGGTGGATAAAATTCAGGAGGCATACGGAGTTTATGACGGTATTGTTATAAATCCCGGTGCTTATACACATACGAGTATTGCACTTCTTGATGCGGTAAAGGCTGTGGGAATACCTACTGTTGAGGTGCATATTTCAGATGTTTCAAAGCGTGAGGATTTTCGCAGTATAAGCTATATTCGCCTCGGCTGCATAGCCTCCGTTATAGGACATGGAACAAACGGTTATCTTGAGGCCATTGATATTTTGCAAAAAGAGGTGGAAAACTGTGAAAATTGAAATAAAACCCGGAAAAGGCCATGGAAAAATGGATGCACCTCCCTCTAAAAGTATGGCGCACAGACTTCTTATCGGCGCAGGTCTTGCAAATGGAAAAAGCACCATTGAGGGTATTTCCGATTCCGAAGATATGAAAGCAACTCTTGATTGTCTCACATCACTCGGAGCTTTATATGAAATAGACGGTGACAAAGTCACCATAACCGGTGCAAATATACGCAAAATCCCCGAAAACGCAGTTTTCAGATGCCGTGAAAGCGGTAGCACTCTCCGATTTTTTATTCCGATTTGTCTTTTAGACGGAAAAACTTTTACATTTACAGGAAGCGAAAAGCTGCTTTCACGCCCCCTTTCAATTTATGAGGACATTTTTAAAAAGCAGGACATTCTCTTCAAAAGCGAACCTGATAAAATAACCGTTGGCGGAAAACTTCAAAGCGGAAATTATAAAATCAAAGGCAATATAAGCAGTCAATTTATTACGGGACTTCTTTTTGTACTTCCTCTTATGGAGGGTGACAGTATAATTCAGCTTATTCCTCCAGTTGAAAGCTGCTCTTACATAAATCTCACCATTGAGGCACTTAAAACCTTCGGCATTGTTATTGAATGGCAGGACGAAAAAACTCTTTTCATAAAGGGAAATCAGTGCTATAAGGCAGTTGACGCAAAGGTTGAGGGTGATTATTCCAATGCAGCATTTTTTGAGGCACTTAATGTGCTTGGAAGTGACATTGAAATAAACGGACTTAATCCGCAAAGCCTTCAGGGTGACAAGGTTTATGAAAAGAACTTTGCACTTTTGGAAAAAGGAACTCCCACTATAAATATATCCGACTGTCCCGACCTCGGCCCCATACTTTTTGCTGTGGCATCTGTAAAGGGAGGCGGAGTTTTTACGGGTACACGCAGACTTAAAATCAAGGAAAGTGACCGTGCATCTGCAATGGCAGAGGAGCTTGCGAAATTCGGTGTTGCCGTAACAGTACACGAGGACAGCGTTGTGGTTTATCCGCATGATTTTCATGCACCGAGCGAAAATCTTTTCGGACATAACGACCACCGAATTGTTATGTCCTGCGCAGTTCTTTTAACCCTTACGGGTGGATTTATTGAAGGCGCAGAGGCTTCCCGCAAAAGTTTGCCCGATTTCTTTGAAAGACTTCAAAAACTCGGATTTGAGGTGATATTCCATGATGCTTGATACCGATAAAAAAATCCTGATAGTCGGTTTAGGTCTTATAGGAGGAAGTTATGCTAAGGCTCTTCATAAGCTCGGATTTAAAATTTCCGCCATAACCCTTGATCAAAAAGATATTGACTATGCCATTGAAAACAATATTATCGACGAGGGTTTTACAGAGCCATCCGAAGATATCATTAAAAAGGCGGAGCTTATTATTTTTGCACTTTATCCGAAAACCTTTTTGGAATGGATTGAAAAATATCAGCATTTTTTCAAACCCGGTGCATTGCTTACGGATGTAACCGGTGTAAAAAGTTCGGTGGTCTATAAAATACAGGAAGTACTCCGTCCCGATGTGGAATTTATCGCAGCACATCCTATGGCAGGAAAAGAGGTTTACGGTGTTCAAAACAGCGACCCTAAAATTTTCCACGGTGCAAACTATATTGTAACTCCCACCGAAAAAAATTCCGAGGCAGCAATTGCCGACTGTCTTGAACTTGGCAGACTTATGGGTTTTGACCGAGTTTCGGTGCTCACTCCCGAAAAGCATGATGAGATGATAGGTTTTGTTTCACAGCTTACCCACTGCATTGCGGTTTCACTTATGAACTGCTATGACGGAGAAAAACTTCAGGATTACACCGGCGACTCCTTCCGTGACCTTACAAGAATCGCAAGGATAAACGATGAAATGTGGAGCGAGCTTTTTCTGATGAATAAGGACACACTTCTTGAACAGATGGACAAATTCCTTTTTGAATTTGGAAAACTTCGTGAAGCACTTGAAAACGGCAACAGAGATACTATGCGTGAAATGATGCGTATTTCCACAGCACGCCGTGCCCTTTTTGATAAAAAGTAAAGGAGAGATATATTATGAACATGGAATTTAAAAGAAAACTTCCTATTCCGCTTGAAACTAAGGAAATGTATCCGCTTACTCAGGAGCTTTCCGAAATAAAATCCGCAAGGGATAAGGAGATAAGTGCAATTTTCGAATCCCGCTCGGATAAGCTTGCGCTTATAATAGGCCCCTGCTCCGCAGACCGTGAGGATTCCGTTCTTGATTATATCCATCGCCTTGCTAAGGTTCAGGAGGAGGTCAAGGATAAAATCGTCATAATTCCGAGAATATATACCGGAAAACCCCGTACCACCGGACAGGGTTACATGGGTCTTTTACATCAGCCCGACCCTAATGGTGAACCCGACCTTTTCGAGGGAATTTGCGCAGTAAGAAAATTTCACCTTCGTGCTCTTGAGGAAACCGGTTTCACCTGTGCGGATGAAATGCTTTATCCCGAAAATCACCGCTATCTCTCCGACCTTCTCG
>CAZEKU010000037.1:0-9980 GCA_964512935.1 uncultured Oscillospiraceae bacterium
CAACGCAACAATGAAAGATCTTGAAGAGCTTGAAACAATCGGTAACGCCTGCCAGAGCAACTCCCTTTGCTCTCTCGGACAGAGCGCAGCAAACCCCGTTATCTCAACTCTCGCATCCTTCTATAATGAGTATCTTTCTCATATTCAGGACAAAAAATGTCCCGCCCATGTATGTAAAAACCTTACTGTATACTCCATCGATGCTGAAAAGTGCAAACGCTGCAGCCTTTGCGCAAAGAAATGCCCTGTTGGCGCAATTTCCGGTATCGTCGGAAAAACAAACTTCGTTATCGACCCGAATGTGTGCGTAAGATGCGGACTTTGTATCTCTTCCTGCAAATTCGGTGCAATTTCCAAGGATCAGTAAGGAGGACATAGAAAATGAGTAAAATCAATATAAAAATCGAAGGTCATCCTTATCAGGTTGAAGAGGGCCTTACCGTAATTGACGCAGCAAGAGCCTGCGGATATGAGATTCCGTCCCTTTGCGATTTCAACCACGGCGAATGCAACCAGGGCTCCTGCCGTGTTTGTCTTGTTGAAGTAAAGGGCATGAGAAGCCTTGTGGCTTCCTGCGTATATCCTGTTTTCGAAGGTATGGAAATAAGCATTTCCTCCCCGAAAGCAACCGCTGCAAGAAGAACTTCCGTTGAACTTCTTCTTTCAAACCATTCAATAAACTGCCAGCAGTGCGATAAAAACGGCAGATGTGAGCTTCTCCATGTAGCAAAACTCACCGGAGCAAGACCCGATATGTTCGAGGGTTCAAAAACTCCCGTTACCGTTGATGAGCTTAACCCCTCAATTGTTCGTGATACAGGTAAATGTATCCTTTGCGGACGCTGCGTAGCAAGATGCAAAAACGCTCACGGAAACGGTGTTCTCGGTTTTGAAAACCGCGGTTTTGATGCAATTGTAGGCCCTGCAGGAAATAAACCCTTCGATAAATCTCCCTGCATTCTTTGCGGACAGTGCGTATCCGTATGTCCTACCGGTGCGCTTATGCTTAAATCCGAAGTCGACAAAGTCGATGAGGCAATGGCTCTCGGCCGTCATGTAATCGTACAAACCGCTCCCGCAGTAAGAGCTGCTCTCGGTGAAGAATTCGGTATGCCTATCGGCACACCCGTTACCGGAAAAATGGTAGCTGCACTTCGCAGACTTGGTTTTGAAAAGGTTTACGATACCGATTTCGGCGCAGACCTTACAATTATGGAGGAGGGCACCGAACTTCTTAACAGAATGACTAAGGGCGGCGTTCTTCCTATGATAACCTCCTGCTCACCCGGTTGGGTAAACTACTGCGAAACCTATTACGCAGATCAGCTTGACCACCTTTCCTCCTGCAAATCTCCTCATCAGATGCAGGGTGCAATTCTCAAGAGCTATTATGCTGAAAAACACGGAATTGATCCTAAGGATATCTTCGTTGTATCCGTAATGCCCTGTACCGCTAAAAAATTCGAAAAAGAGCGTCCCGAAATGGTAAACAGCGATGGTATCAAAGATGTCGATGCTGTTATTACAACCCGTGAGCTCGGAGATATGATCCGCCGTTCCGGTATTGTATTTACAAGACTTCCGGACGAGGAATTTGACAGCGATATTATGGGTGAAGCATCCGGCGCAGGCGTTATCTTCGGTGTTACCGGTGGTGTAATGGAAGCTGCACTTCGTACTGTTTATCATATCCTTACAGGTAAAGAGCAGGGCGCAATTGCGTTTACATCCGTTCGTGGTTTCGATGGAATCAAAGAATCTCAGATTGAAATCAACGGAAATATCATTCGTGTAGCAGTTGCTCACGGAATGAAAAACGCAAAAGTTCTTATGGAACAAATCCGTAAAGGCGAAAGCCCCTATCAGTTCATCGAAATTATGGGCTGCCCCGGCGGCTGCATAAACGGTGGCGGTCAGCCCTATGTCCGTCCCGTATTCCTTCCTAACGAGGAACATAATATCCTTGATACCTATATGGAAAAACGCGCCGCAGCTCTTTATTCCGAAGATCAGCGCAGCGTTATTCGTCAGAGCCATAAAAATACTCAGGTACAGAAACTTTATGAGGAATTCCTCGGTGAGCCTAACTCCCACAAGGCACATGAGCTTCTTCATACAACCTATAAAGGCCGTGAGCACTTCAGAGATTGATTTGAATGCGAAAATAAGAAAACCCGTGCTCATTTTGAGCACGGGTTTTCTTGTATGATTGATTTTGAGCACGGGGAAATCGGGCTTTTCTCGATTATAAAAGGAAACTTTCTATTGTATTTAAACATATAATATGGTATAATCACTTTAACAAATTACAACGCTAAAGAAAAGAGGCTACGCTATGGAGTCTGAAAGCAAATATTCGGAAACTCCGAAAATCGGATTTGCCGAAAAGCTCGGTTTTTGTACTTTTTCAACGGCAAGCAATGTGGTTTTTAATTTTAAAGACCTTTTCTATCTCTTTTTTCTGACAAATGTAATGGGGCTTAAAATCGAGCATGCGGGAATGATAACCGCACTCGGTATTGTATGGGACGCTGTGAACGATCCTCTTGTGGGATTTTGGGCGGTGAATCATACCTTTAAAAACGGTGAAAAATGCCGTCCCTTTGCCCTTTGGTGTGCAGTGCCCTGGGCAGTGACGGTTGTACTGATGTTCACCTGTTTTGATGTCGCCTACGGAATGAAACTCGCAATTGCCATTGCGATATATTTCCTTTTTGAGCTTTTCAATACCTTTGCGGCAATTCCTTATAACAGCATGGGCGGACTTGCAACTAACAGGGATTCCGACCGCAGAGCTATAAATGTTGCAAGAAATCTCGGCGGCTGTATAGGCTCGGGAATAGGTGGAGTTGCACTTTATCCTCTGCTTGACCTTTTCGGAGGTCTTGATGAAAACGGAAATGTAATGGCAAACCTTGCAGGTCAAAAAGCGTTTGTATATGCCGCAGGAGTTATGGGAATTATCTGCGTAATAGGAAGCTTTGCTCACTATTTCACCACAAAAGAGCGTATTCGTCAGGAAAGCGATGACGATTCCGCAATAGGCATAATTCCCGCATTTAAAATGCTTCTTTCCTGCAAAAGTTGGGTTATGAATGCACTTTACATAATCGTTTACGGAATTTTAAATCTCCTTATTATGAGCACAGTCAACTACTATGCAACCTATGTGCTCGGTTCCGCAAAAGAGGCAACACCGATTATGGCAGTGTTCCTTATTGTTTCGGTAATAGGAACAGTCGGCTGTATTCCCGTTGATAAAAAGCTCGGAAGAAGAAATACAATGATTTTGGGCGCAGCGATTTATATTATCGGAAAAATTCCGTTCCTCATAAATCCTTATTCAAAATTAACGATTTACATAAACGGAATAACCGTTGCGGTGGCTATGGCGTTTGCCTTTGTGCTTTTTAACACAAACCGCAACAACCTTGCTGACCTCATTGAATATCGAAACGGCAGGCGCATTGACAGTCTTGTTTCAACCTGCGATAACCTTGCGGCAAAGCTTTCAAAGGCAGGGGTAAACCTTGCGATGACTGCGGCGCTCGGTGCTGCGGGATTTAATGCGGAAATTGAAATACAGCCTCAAAGTGCAATAGATACAATTTGCGCATTGCTCGGATGGGTTCCGCTTATTTTTGCGATAATTATGCTCATAATCGCAATTTTCCACCCTATTGAAAAGGAAATGGCGGAAATGAGAAATGCTCAAAAAGTAAATTTATAAAGGAGAAATAAAAATGCTTTATGTGGTTTTGGGAATTTTGGCTCTGATAGCAGTGCTTTTGCTCATTGCGGTAATACGCACCTTTGCAATCAAGGCACCGGAAATCAAAAAATGCGAAACGAATATAACCGATGAGGAAAAGGAGCTTTGCGCTCAAAAGCTCGGTGATATGGTAAGAGTTTCTACTGTTTCAAAAAGCGAGGACGAGGACCTTTCGGATTTTTATAAATATCACGAGGTTCTTGAAAAACTTTTCCCGAATGTTCATAAAACCTTCGAAAAAACAGTTTTGAATGGAACGCTTTTATATAAATGGCAGGGAAAAGACCCTTCAAAAAAACCGATACTCTTTATGGGACATCAGGATGTTGTACCTGCGGATGATAATGGTTGGAAATGCCCTGCATACAGCGGAAGCGTAATTGACGGTGACCTTTACGGCAGAGGCTCAATGGATTGCAAAAGCACAATGTTTGTGGAGCTTGAGGCTCTTGAGGAACTTATTGCAGAGGGATTTGAACCTCCATGCGATATCTACCTTGAATATTCAATAAACGAGGAAACCGGCGGCGACGGCGCAGCCTCGGCTGTTCGCTATCTTAAAGAAAAGGGAATTGAGCTTGCGTTTGTAATTGATGAGGGCGGCGCTGTAATTGACAGACCTATTGGAGGTATGGACAGACAGTATGCGGTAATAGGCGTTACCGAAAAGGGATATATGGATCTTAAAATTTCTGCAAAGGGAAAGGGCGGTCACAGCAGTACCCCTCCGAGAAATACCCCTGCGGCAAGACTTTTTGCCTTTGCAAATGAAATTGAAAAAAAGCGTCCCTTTAAAAAATATCTCATTCCCGAGGTTTATGAGATGTTCAGCTCAATGGCACCGTCTTTTGGCTTTGGAATGAGAATGATTCTCGGAAATATCTGGCTTTTTAAGCCACTTTTAATTGCACTAATGCCAAAGGTATCGCCCTTCGGTGAGGCAATTCTTTCAACAACCTGCTGCTTTACGATGATGAAAGGCTCGGATGCCTGCAATGTAATTGCAAAAGAACCCTACCTTGTGGCAAATCTTCGCACAAGTGTTCATCAAAACTGTGAGGAAAGCCTTGCGGTGCTCAAAAAATACGCAAAGAAATATGACCTTGAAATTGAGGTTATACAAAAGCGTGATGCTTCGCCCGTTTCAAATATCCGTTCCGCAGAATATGCCTATCTTACGGAATGTATTAAAGAACAGTTCCCCGATGTTGGAATTGCACCCTATGTGATAATGGGCGGAACGGATTGCCGTCATTTCCATGAGCTTACCGAAAACGCACTGCGTTTTTCACCTATTCGTCTCACAAATGAACAAAACGCAGCCTGTCATGCAGTAAATGAGAATGTAACCCTTTCTGCGGTTGCAGAGGGCGTCAGATTCTTTAAACGCTTGATAAAAAATTATAATCCCTAAAATAAAAATGCCCGAACAAAATGTTCGGGCGTTTTTTTATTTTCTATGTTTTTTAAAATCCTTAAAAGCGTTTATAAGGAACAAAATTACAATTAAAACCTGTATTCCCGCAAGGGAAATTTGACCTTTTGAATATGCGGAAAATGCCATAAAAATCCAAAGAATTGCACCTATAAGCCAGCAAACTGCGCCGAAATATTTTTTCATATAAATCTTCCTTTCGGTTTTTAAAACGAACAAGTTATATTATAATGTCAAAAATAATATATGTCAATCTTGAGCACGGATAAAAAATGAGCACGGCGGAGCCGTGCTCAAATTTTTACGGAAGATATTTTTCAAAGGTGAAACCGCTGTTTCTAACATAGTCGATAACATCGCCTAAAATTGCGGTATTTGTTTCAGAAACAGCGTGTAAAAGGAAAATTTCACCGTCGTGAATACTTCTTGTAATGCGTTCAAAGGCCTTTTGATGTTCCATCTGATTTGCAGGGTCCCAATCTGCATATGCAAAACTCCAACAGACTGTTCTGTAATTCATCTTTTGCAAAAGCGCAAGAGAACGCTCGGAGAAAGCACCCTCAGGCGGACGGAAAAGGTACATATCGTAGCCGAAATTTTCGGATACATAGTTATGGAGGTCTGCGACCTCCGCATACATTTCCTCCATGGAGATTTTTGTCATATTAGGATGGCGGGCGCTGTGATTTCCAACCACATGACCCTCGTCAATCATTCTTTGAACAAGTTCAGGTTCGGATTTTGCATAGGAAAGGGTTATGAAGAAAACGGCAGAAACGCCTTTTTCTTTTAGTATATCGAGAATTTTTGAGGTGTAACCGTTCTCATAGCCTTCGTCAAATGTGAGATAGACCTTGCCCTTATGCTCATCACCGTCACGGTAAAAATCCGCAGCCCATTTGGAATATTCCGCCTGAAGTCCTACGCAGGCAATGGGTTTTCCGCTTTCGTCAAAATTAGTTCCGGGTCCCCATGGAACCTGTTCACTGTTAAGATTTGCAAATTCGGAAAAATAAGGCGAAAGCTGCTCAAGAGAGCCTATTTCGTTTTCAACAGCGCTTTCGCTTTCAGCCTCGGAGGAGCTGCTTTCGGAGCTTTCCAAAGGAATTTCCGGCGTAATTTGAATATTTGCAGTGAGGTTATCCTTACGCTCAATAAGGCTCTCGCTCGGATCGGGATTTTTTTTACCGAAAGAGCAGCCCGATATCAGAATACATATTGCGACAAAAAATGCGGTCAGCTTTAATTTTTTCAAAAAACATATACCTCCCAACAGAAAAATTTTCGCAAAAGCAGAAATTTGCTTATAGGATAATTCTATTCTACCACAAAATTTGATTTATAACCGCTTTTTTTGTGAAAAAATTATGCTTTTCTCTTTTATTTTCAAATATAATGGGTTATAATTATTATAATCACCCAAAATTTCCCTTTGAACTAAAACGCAATTTTGCGATGATATAGATATTTTTATTCTATCAGGAGGAATTATTCTTGATAACGATTTTAGATTTTGTAACAATGTTAGGAGGACTTGCATTTTTCCTTTACGGAATGCATATGCTCAGCGCAAGTCTTGAAAAAATGTCCGGAAGTAAGCTTACTAAAACACTTGAAAAGCTTACGGGAAATGTTTGGAAAAGCGTTGCTCTCGGTATAGGAATAACCGCATTAGTTCAAAGTTCTTCCGCAACAACGGTAATAACCGTCGGACTTGTAAACTCAGGAATACTCAATCTCGGACAGGCAATCGGAATTATAATGGGTTCTAACATAGGAACAACCGTTACCTCACATTTGCTCCGCCTTACCGAAATTTCCGGAACAGGTGTTTTGCTTACTATTCTTAAACCGGATTTCTTTGCACCCGTTTGTGCAATAATCGGTGCAGCTTTGGCAATGTTCAGCAAAAAGCCCACAAAGCGCACTGTCGGTGAGGTGCTCACCGGTTTCGGAATGCTTTTCATAGGTATGGATATTATGGAGGGCGCTCTTGCACCTTTAAGTGAATCTCCGCTTATGGGTGAGCTTTTCACTAAATTCGGAAGCAACCCGATTCTCGGTAGACTTGTCGGTGCAGGCGTTACCGCTGTAATTCAAAGCTCCTCCGCATCCGTAGGTATTCTTCAGGCACTTTCCGTAACAGGTGCAATTTCATGGTCTGCTGCAATTCCGATAATCCTCGGACAGAACATCGGTACAACAATTACCGCAATTCTTTCCGTAATAGGTGCTTCTAAAAACGCAAGAAGAACCGCCCTTGCTCATCTTTATTTCAATGTTATCGGTACAATAATTTTTACCGTAGCGATATTTGCAATACAGGGCGTCGGTGTGGGCGATTTTTGGGATTTGCCCATTGATAAATCCGGTATAGCAAATTTCCATACCATTTTCAATGTGACTATGACAATACTTTTCCTGCCTTTTACAAAGCTGCTCGAAAAGCTCTGCATGAAAACTATTCCTTCGGACGGAACGGAAATAGATTCCGATACATCCGCACTTGCTCCCGGACTTATTTCAAACCCCTCCGCAGCACTTATCCAGTCCGAAATTATTCTCAATAAACTTATGGATGTAACTGCGGACTGTGTAAAATGTGCATTTGAAAGATTCGGCGGCGGCGACAGCAAACTCGGTGAAAGAATAAGTGAGCAGAATACCGCAATTGTCCGAATGGAGGATAATCTCAGAATTTATCTTCTTAAAATTGCCGAGGGCGATCTTTCGGATGAACAGATGAAAACCGTCACCGAAATGATAGGAAGAGCCGATGACTGTGTTCATATTGCAGAGCACTGCATAAAGCTCAGAGATACCGCCGAGGATATGTCCGCTAAAAATAAGGGACTTACAATCGCAGGAAAGCGTGAGCTTGAAATTTTAAGTGCAATTACCGTAAAACTTATGGAAACCGCAGCAAAAGGCTCCGACGAAAAGGATAAAAGGGCTGACGCTAAAACCGAGCCTCTCTATTTCGTTGTAACGGAAATGACCGAGCTTATTAGAAACCGTCATATGGAACGCCTTAAAAACGGAGAATGTTCCTATGAGGCAGGCTCACTTTTCATCGGAACTCTTATAGACGTTGAAAGAATTGCAAAGCATTGCTCAAACATAGGCGTTTCCCTTGCACTTCAGTTTAAAACAAATTCCCTTTCCGATCAGGAATTTGCACGCAGAATTCATCGTGGCGATACAGAGCATTTTATGGAGCACTATATCGACTATAAAAACGAATATTTTTCACCGCTTATGTCCGAATAAATAAAAAACGGAACGCCGAAAGGCGTTCCGCTTTTTTGTTTTAATTATTTCTGCTCGTTTTCAATTGCATTAAGAAGAATATCCTTAGCGTAGGAAACAGCCTCTTTAACGCTACCGTCCTCGAAAGGAACACGGAGATTTGCAACATTGAGAAGTCCGAGATAGCTCTTGCTTCCGCCCGCTCTGCAAAGTGCAAGATAATCTTTCCATGCCTGCTCTTTGTTTTCAGCATAGCGCTTTTTGAATTCCATTGCACCCATAGTTGTGAGGGTGTAGTTGATATAATAGAAAGGATAGAGGAAAATATGGAGCTTGTGATACCAATATCCGCCACGATCCATAAATTCATCGTCGGAATAAGCTCTCCAAGGCATATATTTTTCCTCAAGCTTATGCCATTCGTAGGTGCGCTCCTTAGGAGTGAGGTTCGGGTTTTCGTAGATTATATGCTGGAATTCATCCACTGCAACACCGAAAGGAACAAAGGTAATTGCCTCCTGAAGATGAGCAAAACGATATTTGCCAGCATCATCACCGAAGAAATATTCCGCATAAGGATAGCAGAATTGTTCCATTGACATGGAATGAATTTCCGCAATATCGGTGCTTTCATGGAAATATTCGGAAATAGGCTGGCTGCGCATTGCACAGTAGCCTGCAAAAGCGTGTCCGAGCTCATGTGAAAGAACCTGCATATCGAAAATTGTATGGTTAAAGCAGCTGAAAACAAAAGGTGCTTTATATTTTTTAAGGCTGGTCATATAGCCTGTGGAGGCTTTGTTGGGTTTATTTTCAAGGTCCATAAGATTATGGTCGATCATGAAATCAATAAATTCACCGGTTTCGGGGCTAAGTTCATGATACATTTTTTTTGCCTGACCGATAAGATACTGTGCGTCACCGATAGGCTCTGCGTTTCCGTCCGGGAAAATGAATTTTTCATCATATGCCATTATTTTATCAACACCGATACGCTTTGCCTGTGCCTCATAAAGCTTTTGACAAAGGGGAACAAGCTCGGTTTTGACCTGTTCACGGAAAGCGGCAACCTCTTTTTGACCATAATCGCTTCTGCCCTGATTGATATAACCGAGAGGGGTAAAGGTTTCATATCCGAGAGCCTTACCCATTGCAGTACGAACTTTTACAAGCTTATCGAAAATCTCCTCCATTTTTTCTTCGTTAGAGGAATAAAATTCGGAATATTTTGCGAAAGCAGCTTTTCGGGTTTCACGATCGGGATGCTCAAAATATTTCTGAATACCGTAAAGGTTCAAAACCTTTCCGTCAAATTCAATATTTGCGGTGGCCATAAGCTTTTGATATTCGGTGGTGAGCATGGATTCTTCCTGAAGATAGGGGATAAGCTCCGGTTTGAAAGCGCTTACATCTCTGCGGAGCTTTTCAAGAAATTCGGGGCCGAAATCTTCATCAATATCCTTTGCAAAAGGACTTTCGATAAGTGCCTTGGAAAACTCGGTAAAGGTTTCCTCTGCAACGGGA
>CAZEKU010000038.1:0-674 GCA_964512935.1 uncultured Oscillospiraceae bacterium
AAAGTCGGAGGCGAATTTAATGAATTTCTTGCAAAAAAGAAAAGAAAAAGAGCTGCTTAAAAAAAGAAGTGCGGAACGCACCCGCCTTCGCAATGATATTGAAAAGCTTGAAGCTGAAATGGAGCGAAACGAAATTATTTTCAATTTAACTACGGACGAATATCTTCTTGAATCCGCAATTTATGAGCACAATGCTCAAAGAGCAAAAATGAATTATCTGCTAAAGCTTGCCAAGGAAATATAAAAAGGCCGGCAAAAATGCCAGTCTAACATTTTTATTTTATCACTCTATGTGATAAATGTCAATAAAACTTCAACATTTTAAGCTATTTTCATTAAAAACAGACAAAGAGGGGTGCTCAAATTCGTATGCTTTTGCGACTTGAAAAAGCATAAAAAAGGTGGTATATTTAAGTCACAGAAAGGATGATACCCGATGTACAGGTAAGAATTAAGCTCCCGGATGAAAATAATCTAAATGTATCCGGAGCAAAATCTACTGACCTTCGGAAAGAACAAAAAGTTCCGGCATAAAGAGCAGCCCTCTTTGGGGAAAAGATAAAACATGTGTCGAACGGAACAAAATTTATATACGAAGGCAGTGTTCGAACATCCGAATAAAAAGAAAGAGAGGTTAAAATGATGTTAGATACTAAAATCGAACAGAGATGACC
>CAZEKU010000038.1:774-8383 GCA_964512935.1 uncultured Oscillospiraceae bacterium
CTTGCTTTATCGTAGGTGAAAGATGCGATAATTCAAGGGTCATTTCATTTTTATAGATATTTGCGCCAAAGGGCGCTTTTTTTGTTTAAATAAGTTTTTACCAAAAAAAAGCGACCCTTTTCAGAGCCGTTTACACAATTAATATACTCCTTTAAAACCCAAATGTCAATAATTCCCATTCACTTTCTATGTTTTGCACAGCTTTACCGCTTTAACTTGGTACAAAATTACGGCTTGAAATTCGTTCAAATCAGTGGTATATTTAAATCACAGAAAGGATGATACCCGATGTACAATTAAAAGCGGAGGCTTAATATCTTCAAAGCTTCCATAGGAAAAACCGCTATCACCTTTTTATAAAATTTTTCCGATATAATCACAATCCGAACTTTTGATTAACGCATTTTATTTTTAGGCTTAAAGTAAACGCAATCGGAAAAGGTTTTATTTAAAGACAGCGGAAGAATGTAGGAATCTGAAGAAAGAGAGGTCAAAATGATGTTAGATACTAAAATTGAACAGAGATGACCCTTGCTTTATCGTAGGTGAAAGATGCGATAATTCAAGGGTCATTTCATTTTTATAAGATGTTTGCGCCAAAGGGCGCTTTTTTTATGCTCAAATCACTTTATCATTACAGCTGATGAAAGAGGTGGAATTTTTATTTTTTCTTTTGCAAAAAAGAGATGCTCATCCCCTGCTTTTTCGTCAAAAATCCTTACGCTCCATTCTCCAACAGGCAGAATAATCTCTTTTTCATCGGTTTCTGTATTGAAAACAGCCAAAATTGCCTCGGCAGTTTCACCGTTTACATTTCCCCAAATATGGAAAGCCTCCACACCGCAAATTCCCGTTTCCACATCGGATATATGAGAATATACATCCGAAGGATTGTTTATTCTAAGTGAATTATGGTTTTTTCTGAAACATATAAGTCCCTTATAGTATTCAAAAACCCTACGGTGCTCGTTTTTTTCAAGCTCGCTCCATTTTATACTGTTAACAGAATCGGGACTTTTATAGCTGTTATCGTCAAAACTTCCATCGGGCAAAACCTTACTTCTGAGCATTTCTTCCCCTGCCTGTAAAAAAGGCACACCCTGTGAGAGCATATATATTGCCGCAGCAAGATTATTTCGGCGAATTTTTTCATTAAAACTCGCCTGCGGCAAGGCTTTCGATATTCTGTCAAAAAGGGTTAACCCATCATGGCATGAGACATAGTTTATACTTTTGCTCGGTGTTTTACACCAATCATTCATTCCACGAAAACACTGTTTAAGCTGATGCTCAAGCCCTTTTTTGCCTGTAACCAAACCAAGATCGGAATGCTCAAAGTTGTTTCCGACCAAAAAGTCTCGCAGGGTATCACTGAAATATGAGCACCCGGGTGTCTTTTCGGAATTGTTTTTATTTGCAAGTTCAATTCCGTCCTTTGTAAGTACCGTGCTCATATCCCATCCCTCACCGTAAAAAATCACATTGGGATGTTTAGGATGCACATCTGCTGTAATTTCATTTATAGTCGCAATATCAATAAGTCCCGAAAGATCAAACCTGAAACCGTCTATATGGTATTCATCCGCCCAAAATTTTACGGAATCCACAATATATTTTCGCACCATACTACGCTCGGTTGCGGTATCATTTCCGCAGCCTGACCCATTTGAATATTTTCCGTTTTCATAAGTTCTGCTGAAATATCCGGGCACAAGAGCATTTATGCAAAAATCCTCTTTTTTATAAACATGGTTATAGACCATATCCATAATTACACCGATTTTGTTTTCATGCAAAACTTTTATGGCGGTTTTCATTTCAGCTATACGAACTTTTGCATTTTTTGCCGAGGTCGAATATGAACCTTCAGGCACATTAAAATTCACGGGATCGTATCCCCAATTATACTGTGCATTTTCGGTATCGGATTCATCCACTGAGCCAAAATCGAAACAGGGTAAAAGGTGAATATGCGTAATTCCAAGCTCTTTTATATGGTCAAGTCCTGTGGAAATTCCGGTTTTTGTTTTTGTATCCGTTTCGGTAAGTCCGAGAAACTTTCCTTTATTTTTTATTCCGGAGCTTTCATCCATGGAAAAATCCCTTATATGGAGCTCATATATCACTGCATCGGTGATGCCTTTTTCGTAAAAAACGCCCTTATCGTTTTCCCAACCATTCGGATTTGTTTTTGAAAGGTCTATCACCATTGAACGATTTCCGTTTACTCCGACAGCTTTTCCGTAAGGGTCAGGCGCCTCTTTTTTTATATCACCTATTAAAACCGAAAAGGTATAATAAATTCCGTTAAGGTCGCCGTATTTTTCGAAAATCCATGTTCCGAAAACATCTCTTTCCATCGGTATTTCCTCAATAAGGTCGTTTTCGGACGCATCTCCGTTTTTATAAAGGCGAAGAAACGCCTTATTTGCAGTCGGTGCCCATAGGCGGAAAAAGGTCTTTTCCGCCGACCATTCCGCACCGAGCTTTCCGTCGTATGTGAACTTTTCTTCAAAATCTTTTGAAGAATAATAATCGGACATAAGACCTATACCCCTTTTAAAAAATTTCGGCTCAGCCCTTTAAAAATGTATCGAAAATTCCACGCACAATTTTTTTGCCCATCTCTCTTCCTATGGTATTTGCTGCGGAATTCACTGTTTTTGTAAAAGCGTTTGTCGCTTTTCTTCCTGCTGACGAGGTTTTTTTCTTGGATTTTTCTTTTTTGGCTTTTTCTTCAGCCTTCAAAGCCTTTTTCTCCTCCTCAGCCTCCTTTTCCTTTTGCTCGGAAATTATTTCATATGCCGATACTTCATCCTTAGTTTCCTCATATTTGCCGAAAAGCGAGCTTTCTTTTATTGCCTGTGAAACCTGTGCATCGGTTGCCGCATCCATAGAACTTTTAGGCGGCAAAATGTTTGCTTTTTCAACTATTGTGGGTACTCCGTTTTCATCAAGCACTGAAACAAGTGCCTCACCTACTCCAAGTGTGCTTATTGCTTCCGCTGTATCGAAATTCGGATTTGCTCTAAAGGAATTTGCGGCTGCTTTAAGAGCCTTCATATCTGCGGGAGTATATGCACGAAGTCCGTGCTGTACACGATTTCCAAGCTGACCGAGCACTGAATCGGGAATATCGGACGGCTGCTGAGTTATAAACCATACGGAAACACCCTTTGAACGAATAAGTCTTACCATTCTTTCAATGGTTTCCACAAGTGCTTTAGGTGCATCATCGAAAAGAAGGTGTGCCTCATCAAAGAAAAACGCAAGTTTCGGTTTTTCAAGGTCACCTGCCTCCGGGAACATTTCATAAATTTCCGAAAGCATCCATAGGAGGAATGTACCATAGAGTGTAGGATGCTTGAAAAGCTCCTGACATTCCAGTATATTCATAATTCCTCTGCCGTTTTCATCCCAATCAATCCAATCGGAAAGCTCAAGCTCCGGTTCACCGAAAAAGAGATTTCCGCCCTCATCCTCAAGTTTCAGCAGCGCACGCTGAATGGCGCCTACGCTTTGAGAGGAAATATTTCCGTAGGTAAGCTTGTATTCCTTTGCATTATCGCCCACATACTGTACCATTGCACGAAGGTCCTTTAAATCCGAAAGGAGCATTTCTTCATCATCCGCTATTCTGAAAACAATTCTGAGCACTCCATCTTGAACAGGTGTAAGCTCAAGCAATCTTGAAAGAAGCTCCGGGCCCATATCCGTAATAGTTGTACGCACGGGATGTCCCTTTTCGCCGTAAACATCAAAAAATCTCACCGGATAGCTTCCGTAGTCGTATCCGAATTTATCAAGACCCATATTATCTATACTTCTGCGTATATGCTTATTTTCCTTTCCGCAGTTGAGCATACCCGTAAGATCGCCTTTGATATCACCGAGAAAAACCGGTACACCCATATCGCTGAAAGCCTCTGCAAGAACTTTTAATGTAACGGTTTTTCCGGTACCGGTTGCGCCGGAAATAAGTCCATGACGATTTGCCATAGAGGGTTCGAGATATATCGGTTTTTCTCCCGTTGCAAGCCAAATTTTATGTTCATCTTTCAAGTACATGGAATAGCCCCTCCGAAATATTTTATAACAGCTTTATTCTAACACTTAGAACCGCTTTAGTCCACCGTTTTTTTACAGCAGAGTTTATTATAAGATAAAAAATACCGTGCTCAAAATTTGAGCACGGTATTTTTTATTCTGCATGAACATAGTTTTTAAAACCGGATGAAAAATGCTGAGTACCGTCCGGTTCAACCCACATTGCCTCGGTATTTTCCATGGATTCGATAAGTTTCATTCCATCTTCAAGGCTCAGATTAAAGCAAGCTGTTGATACAGCATCCGCAATACCGGAATTCGGTGTAAGGATTGAAACAGATGCAAAATTATCCTTCGGGAAAAGAGTTTCAGGGTCGATTATGTGATGATATTTTGTCTGCCCGACATAATAATAACGCTGATAGGAACCGCTTGTTACAAGAGCAAGATCTCCGAAGGACACCTTGAGCAAAAAGGTCTCCTCGGATGTGAGATCCGGATTTTGTATTCCCGCTACCCATCCGTTTCCGTCAGCCTTATTTCCTATTGTTCTAATATTTCCGCCGATATTGAGAGTATAGTTTTCGGTTCCGATTTTTTCAAGCTCCTGAGCAATTCTTTCGGTTGCATAGCCTTTTCCGATAGCACCTACATCAATGCTCATTTCGGGGTCTGCGAGGAAAACGGTGCTGTTTTCCTTATCAATAATGACATCATCTATATTGCAATGCTTTGCAGCATCCTCAAGCAGCTCCATTGCGGGAACTTCTGCATTGAGATAATCGTAATTTCCTCTCTCACGGTAGGTATGCCAAATTTCAAGCACACTTCCCATGGCGAAATTTGTTTTTCCGTTTGTAAGTTCATACATTTCCTTGCAAAATTCAAAAAGAGCGATTATATCCTCATGGACTTCAACAGATTTCTCACCCGCAGCTCGGTTTAATGTATAAACATTGTTGATTCCGTCATAGCTATGGTATATATCGTAAAGCTCGTGAAAATGCTTGAGCTCTTTTTCAATAAGCTCGCATTTTTCATCAAATTCTTCCTGAGTATATTCGTAACCGACAATTGTTGAGACTGTATCAAAATAATCCATAAATGACTTTGTAAATCTTGTTTTTTCAGGCTGCTCCGAGCATCCCGCAAAACATAAAATCAAAGCCATTGAAAGCAAAATTGCAATTAACTTTTTCATAATTTCCTCCTTAATAAAGTTAGGCAAAGCATCGAGGACGAAATTCTCTTTGAATAACAGAGGGAATACCGTCCTCGGTGTTTTGATTATAGCAAAAGCCTATATAAAATAAAAGGGGGATTTTGAAAATCCCCCTTGTTATTTACCCGATTTATTGAATTACTGAGCGTTTACGCAAGCTTTTGCAACAGTGCTCATGAATTCGGAAATCTGGATGGTGCAGCCTGCATAGAGAGTTTCATCAGCAGCAACCATGTGGCCGTTGGATTCAACAAGCTCGATAGCTGCTACTTCTTCACCGGTAAGACCGAGAATGAAATCTTCGAAAGCTGCTGCCTGGATATACCACTCCGGTACGCCCATTACAGCTGCCATATTATAGTCCTCTTTGAGTTCTTTCTTGGAACGGAGGTCTGCTTTGATTTCAACAACAGCGCCGGTTGCATCGAAGGTTACAGTAGGCTGGATCATGTCGCAGAGAGTTGCAAGGATTTTGCCTTCTGCATCGGTTACAACACCTGCAAAGTTGGTGTAAAGAGCAGCAGTGCCGTTTGCATCAGCGGTTGCAGCGGTGGATTCGAGAACAGCGGTGTTTACACCGAGGCCGAGAGTCCATGCATCGGAAGTGAATTCTTTTGCATATTCATCGTTGCAAGCTTTAACAACAGCTTCTACGAAGTCAGTCATGTTCATGGTGCAAGCTGCATGGATGGTTTCATCGGTAGCAACCATGTGGCCGTTGGATTCAACAAGCTCGATAGCTGCAACTTCTTCAGCAGTCATACCAACAAGAACTTCTTCGAGAGCGTCTACCTGAACATACCACTCCGGTACGCCCATGGCAGCTGCCATACCGTAGTCTTCTTTTTTCTCTGCTTTGGAACGAACATCAACAGTGGTGAGGTCTGCAGGGAACTCAGCAGTATTGAGTTTGGTCTGTGCGCAGTCGATTTCTACGTCAGCAATTTTGCCTTCTGCGTCAAGAACAACAACTGCAACGGTTGCATCGATCTGTGCATTGCCGTCGGTAGTGGACTCGGGATTTACAACGATTCCCATACCAAGAGTGTAGGTTGCGGGAGCTTCTACTTCGTTTCCGCCTTCTACTTCGGAGTTGCTTTCATTGCTTTCGTTGGGTTCTTCGTTTTCAGCTTCGTTAGAGCAAGCTGCGAAGGAAAGAACCATTGCGAGTGCGAGAAGCATAGCAATAAGTTTTTTCATGATTTAATACCCCTAACTTTCAATTTTTTTGTGTTTTAAATTTTGTTTTACAACACAAGTGGTTATTATAAAACACAATAGCATATTTTGTCAATAAAAACGTTAACGATTTATCGAAATAAAACACAATTTTCATCACAAAACTAAAAAAAATATCTCAAAATGCACAAAAAAATTTATTTTTTCGTCATTCTCACTATATTCTTCGAGTGGTTTTTGTCAACTTTTCCCTAGTTTGCTATATAAAATGTAGTATAAAGGAGAACTAAGTGATTGATTTTTTTGATGCAATGTAATATAATTAATGTGGTTTATTTTGATTGCTATGTGTCAAAAAATAAACAAACCAAAGAACGCAGAAATAGAAAAGAGGTTTTTGTCCATGTCTTTTTTCGGCATTAAGGGCGTCCATGTTCCTCACAGAAAGCATACCGCAGACTGTCATCCGGAACGCATGCCCATTCCGAAAACTGTTGTTATCCCCATGGCGCAGCACATCGGCGCTCCCGCAAAGCCCGTTGTTAAAGTAGGGGATACTGTTGGCGTCGGTCAGGTAATCGGCGAAGCAGCGGGATTCATTTCCGCTCCCGTTCACGCTTCCGTATCCGGTACCGTTAAAAAGATTGATGTTATGCCCAACAGCAACGGCGGTACCATGACCGCTATTACCATCGAATCCGATGGCGAAATGCGCAAACACGAAAGCATTGTTCCTCCGACCGTTACAAATTACGAAGAATTTGTAGCAGCAGTCCGTGCAAGCGGAATTGTAGGTCTCGGCGGTGCAGGCTTCCCCACTTTCGTAAAACTCTCCGTAAAAGACCTTTCTCAGGTACAGGAAGTTGTTCTTAACGGTGCAGAATGCGAACCCTATATCACTGCAGATACCCTCACCATGACCGACAGAGCCGAGGATATTTTCGAAGGTATTCAGCTTCTTGAAAAATATCTCGGTGTAAAAAAGGTTATCATCGGTATTGAGGATAATAAACCCCAGGCAATTAAAGCAATGCAAGAGCTTTCCAAAAAGGACAGCGCTATTGTTGTTAAGCCCATGCCTGCAGCATATCCTCAGGGCGGTGAAAAAGTTCTTATCTACAATACAACCGGCAAAACCGTTCCGGAAGGCAAACTTCCTCT
>CAZEKU010000038.1:8393-9949 GCA_964512935.1 uncultured Oscillospiraceae bacterium
GATGTAGGCTGCATCGTTATGAACGTTACAACCCTTGCATGTATTGCAGAATATGTAAGAACCGGTATGCCTCTTGTTGAAAAATGCCTCACCGTTGACGGTTCCGCTGTTGCAGAACCCAAAAACGTTATCGCACCTATCGGTACTTCTATGAAAGATGTATTCGATTTCTGCGGTGGTTTTAAAGAGGAACCCAGAAAAGTTATGTACGGCGGCCCTATGATGGGTATTGCAGTTCCCACTCTTGATGAGCCCATCCTTAAAAATACCAATGCGATCCTCGCATTCAACGATAAGGATGCAACTCTTCCCGATGAAACTCCTTGTATCCGCTGCGGCAACTGCATTAACCACTGCCCGCTTAACCTTAACCCCCCTGCTATTGCAAAAGCTCTTCGCTCCGGCGACGGTGCTGAAATTGCAAAAACCAAAGTAAACATCTGCATGGAATGCGGCGCCTGCGTTTTCGTATGCCCTGCACACCGTCTTATTGTTCACAGAAATAAGCTTGCAAAAGCAGAACTTCGTGCTTATCAGAATAAGCTTGCAGAACAGAAAAAGAAAGAGGAGGAAAATAAATAATGGATAATAATCTTATTGTTTCCGTATCTCCTCATGTTCACGGAAAAAGAACCACTTCCAACGTCATGCTTGATGTTGTTATCGCACTTCTCCCCGCTGCTATTGCAGGTACCGTTATTTTCGGCTTGAGAGCTGCTGTTCTCTGCGCTGTATGCGTTGCTTCCTGCGTAGTATTTGAATATCTTTTCACTAAGATTTGCCATCGTCCCACCACTGTTGGCGATTTCTCCGCAGTTGTTACCGGACTTCTCCTTGCAATGAACGTTCCCGCAACTCTTCCTATTTGGCAGGCTGTTGTAGGCTCCTTCATCGCAATCGTTATCGTAAAATGCCTTTTCGGCGGACTCGGCTGCAACTTTGCTAACCCTGCAATCACTGCTCGTGTTGTAATGCTCATTGCATTCACCGGCACTATGGCAGCAGCTGTTCCTCCCGTTTCCATTGAAAGCAGCATTGATGTTGCAACTTATGCAACTCCTCTTTCCGTACTTCCGAACGGCGTTCTTCCCGAGGCAAGCCTTCTTGATATGTTCCTCGGTGTTCGTGGCGGTGCTCTCGGTGAAACTTCCGCAGCTGCTCTTCTTATCGGATTTGTTTATCTTCTTGTTCGTAAAGTAATCACTTGGCATACTCCCGTTGTTTTCATTGCAGGCGTATTTGTTCTTGCATTTGCAATTACCGGTGATATGACTACTGCACTTTTTCCGGTGGTACCTTTATCGGTGCTATCTTCATGGCAACCGACTATGTAACCTCCCCCTCCACCGCAAAAGGAAAAATCATCTTTGCACTCGGCTGTGCTGTAATTACTACACTTATCCGTTTCTATGGAAGCTATCCCGAAGGTGTTTCCTTCTCTATTCTTCTTATGAACATCCTCAATCCTTACATTGACAAATGGACTGCAAAAAAACCGTTTGGAGGTGTTAAAGCATGAAAGAAAACGTTAAAAGCGTAGTTGTACTTACCGCAAT